>NZ_LWER01000162.1:0-201 GCF_001634775.1 Sulfitobacter sp. HI0027 | reverse complement strand
ACGCCGCGCATGGCGCTGGCATTGGCGATCGGCGGGGCCGGGGCGCTGTGGGTGATCTTTCGCGGCGACCTCGCGGCTCTGTTGGCGTTCGACATCGGCCGGGGGGAGGCGATTTATTTCATCGGCTGCATCAGTCACGCACTTTATACGCCCATGGTGCGGCGGCTGAACCGAGGCGAGAGCGCGGTGATGTTCACCTTT
>NZ_LWER01000161.1:0-355 GCF_001634775.1 Sulfitobacter sp. HI0027 | reverse complement strand
CCACACCCGCGAGGGGTTGGTGGGTGCCGCGCACCACATTGGGTTTGAATACCACCCGGCGCGGATGGCTTGGGAGGAAGAGTGATCTGCCAGTAGGTAGAAACGCGAAAGGGCCGCAGCGATGCGGCCCTTTTTCGTTACGGGGGGGGGGCGCCTTACCCTCCGATCAACTCTTTCGCCATCATCATATGCACGCCCTTTTCGCGGTTCACCGTCTGGGTGATGCGCAGATCCCCGGCCAGCGAACAGAGCACATAGGCATCCTCGCGGCTGATCCCTGCGCGCTCAGACACCAGCGCGATCATCTCCCGCAGGGCCATCTCCGCGCAGTGGTCAAGGTCGGGGGCCATGCCCA
>NZ_LWER01000160.1:0-246 GCF_001634775.1 Sulfitobacter sp. HI0027 | reverse complement strand
GTATGGCTGTGTGGCATCTCTACGTCGCCTTCGTTGGCCCGCCCAACCCCTATATCATGCGCGGCGTGCACGTCGCTCTCGCGCTTTTGCTGATCTTTCTGACCGTCGACCGCAAAGGTCTGCGCAACGATGTGCCAAGTTGGTATGACGTGGTGATCGGTATCGTGGCTGCGGGCGCTGCACTTTATCCGTCGTTCAACCTTAATTACATCACGCAACGGTTCCTCTACGTTGACCCGCTAATGC
>NZ_LWER01000159.1:0-203 GCF_001634775.1 Sulfitobacter sp. HI0027 | reverse complement strand
GCCTTGCGGTGCGCGTGCCAGCCCACCCCGCCATGCGGCAGGTCTTGCAGGCACTCGATGGTCCAGTGGCCGCGCCCTCGGCCAACCCATCGGGCAAAATCAGCGCCACCACGGCTGCGCATGTTCTGGCGGGCCTCGACGGTAAGATCGCGGCGGTACTGGATGACGGCGCCTGCACTGTTGGTTTGGAAAGCACGATCCTC
>NZ_LWER01000158.1:0-17890 GCF_001634775.1 Sulfitobacter sp. HI0027 | reverse complement strand
GACACGCGAGGCGTTCGGTGACTGGGAAGGCGATCTGATGATCTTTGAACGTGCCAATGGCAAGATGAACGTGGCTTCGCTCGTCGAACGCAAGACCAGGTTCGCCGTCCTGTTTCGCAACAACGACCGCAGTTCGACCCACTTCATGCGCAAGCTGATGGATGTGATGGAACCCCTACCCCAGCCGGCCCGCAAATCGATCACCTTTGACCGTGGTTTCGAATTCCGGGAGTGGAGAAAGCTCAAGTCGGGCATCGGCACTGACAGCTGGTTTTGTGACCCACAAGCACCCTGGCAAAAAGGCTCGGTCGAGAACCTCAACAAACGCGCACGGCGATATCTTCCCCGTGACACCCAGCTCGCGGCGCTCTCAAATCGCAATATGAAGGCGATTTGTGACCGCCTCAACGGCACGCCAAGAAAGTGCCTTGGTTGGCGCACACCGACGGAAGCGTTCAGGGAAGAGTTGAGGAAACTGAGATAGCGGAAACTGTCGCAACGACCCTTGAGACACCAGCACCGTGCTGGCCAGAACCATGACTATGCGGCTTCTTGCAGTCCCCGCGGAGCGGTCGCCCAGAATAAAGGCCGCCGCTGCCGCAAGCACGAGCAACAGATGTATGTTCCGCTGCAGAAAGCTTTCGAACACACCATCCAAGCCTGTCCAAAGGTGAAACCCTGCAAGCAAACAACTTGCAACAATGGCAATCTGTTTCAATTCTGGTCTCCCCCAAAGACGAATCCGGCCAGCCCCATCGCGAAGATCGGACTGGCCGACCCGAATGCTCGGATCAGTTGGCGTTGAAATACGCCTCGGCACCGGGGTGAAGTGGCGCGCCAATGCCTTGCGCTGCGGTATCAGGACCGAATTTCCTCAAAGCTGCATTTACATTATGCAGGGTTTCGGCATTCTCGACGATGGCCCGCGTGATCTTCTCGACCAGCTCGGGATCAAGGTCGGCATTGGCAATCAGCACGTTATTCGTCCCGACTGCCTGAACATCTGTATCCTGACCGTTATAGGTGCCGCCCGGAATGATGACCGAGATGTAGCCATCGTTCTGCTCCTGCAGCTTGGCGATCGTATCATCATCTACCGGGATCATGCGGACACCATTGCCCAAGGCCGCCTCGGCGATGGCACCGGATGGTACGGAAATAATTCCCGTGAATACATCCAGATGGCCATCCTTCAACTGCATGGACGCATCAGCATATGAAAGCCGTTCGATCCGCGCGGCATCCTCATAGCGCACACCGTTCAATTTCATGATTGTCTGGGTCAGCACATCCGTGGCCCCTCCGACCACACCGGGGTTGACCACCTTGCCCGCGAAATCAGCGACCGTTTGGATGTCGCTATTGGCAGGCACCGCCATCTGGTAGGGCGCGGCATAGAACCCGACAATCCCGCGGATATTCTCCTGCGGTTGCGTGAAATGCTCACCTACAGCGTTCATCGCATCGACATTCGAAGTCGACAGCGACATCGCCAGATCAAACTGGCCAGCATTCGTGCCAAGGATGTTGGATATTGTCACACCATTGACCAGACTGACCCGCGTGCCAGGAATTTCATCTTCGATGATCTTCGCAATCGCAGCACCCAGTGGGTACCACGTTCCACCCGATGGCCCTGAAGCCAACGTAATATTCTGCGCCTGCGCGCCCGTCGCGAAACAGGTGATGCCTGCAAGCAGTAAACTTTTCAGTGTATTCGTCATCATTGGGGTCTCCTCCTCCATTAACTGACTTCAAGCGATATCCCCGCTCTGGTTTGCTTCTTCCGTTGCGCCTGTATCTCGACCCGCTCCTCCAAGCAGACGGCCTTCCATATCGGACGCAGCTTCTTTCAAGGCACTAATTGCCATGTCGCGCCGGACGCCCGACAACCGCTCTGTAATAGCCGCTACCGATAAAGCGGCGACCACTTCGCCCGATGGATCGCGCACAGGCATGCCCATGCCCGTCATGCCCTGAATGACAAACCCCGGCAGATAGGTAAAACCCTGAGCCTGCGCCACTTGAACAGCAGCCGTGATCTCGTCAACGCCAACGCGGTAATTACTCAGACGAGGCCGCTGCATCTCGATCAGATGGTCACGCTCCTTATCCGGAGCCCAGGCAAGCAGGGCCAGACTGCCCGCTCCAACACCCAATGGACGCCGCCCGCCCACATTCAGCGACAGCGCCTGAATGGGATAGGTGCCGATGTAGCGTGCTACGCAAAGCGAATCCAAAGCGTTCGGCACGGACAGAAACGCGACATCTTCCAAGGTTTCCGAGAGCATGCTCAGCGCGGGTCGGGCCGCCTGGCGCAACCGTGTGGTGGTCAGCGGCGTGCCAAAACTGGTCCTGAAATCATCCGACACCCTGAAACAACGATTCCGGTCGCGCTCAATAACTCCAAGCGCACCAAGCGTCGTCAGCATCCGCGAAGCCGAGGTCTTGTGCAGATCCAGCGCAACGGAGATATCGCGTAAGCGCATGCCCGGTTCAGGAGCCGCTCCAATCAAGCGCAATACAGCAATTGCGCGCCCCACGCTCATCATGGCATCCTTCTGGATGTCTGGCTCTTTAGTCAGCACCTTTATTTCACCCATTGTCTTCAAATCCCTCTTAGCGAAACACATCATGTTTCAAATTTGTATAGTTTTTAGTTTAAAGTACAGGAAATCGCCGACATGTTCCGCTAGATGAAACTTCTGGAAGACTGCTAGGTATACTAGGGTCTGGGGCACTCACCTCTACGCAATCAAGCTACGGCCAGGTCACAACTGGCTATGTAGCTGCAATCGGTTTTTTCATAGCGTGCTGCTATGCCTTTGAATGGCATTGCCAAGTTTTTCAGCTTGCATGATCAGGTTATTTCAACGCAATGAAAATTCCCAACCAGTGTCCTGCGCCTGAAGGGCTTCCGGTTCCCTCGCGAAATCATCGCATACGCTGTTTGGGCTTACCATCGCTTCGCAATGAGCACGGCCGACGTCGAAGACCTGCTGGCCGAGCGCGGTGTGATTGTGAGCCGGGAAGCGATCCGGTTGTGGGTCAATCGCTTTGGTCCACATTTCGCAAATTGCGTCCGGCGCGATCGTCCTCGCCCCAATGACAAATGGCATCTGGATGAGGTCGTTATCTCGATTCGAGGGAAGAAACATTGGCTGTGGCGTGCCATCGACGCGGAAGGGGACGTCCTCGACATTCTCGTGCAAACGCGACGAAACGCTAAAGCAGCCAAGCGGTTTCTCCAAAGGCTGATCAATCAGTTCGGCGAGCCGAGGGTCGTGATCACCGACAAGCTGCGCAGCTATGTCAAGCCGATCAAAACATTGGCACCGGACGCTGACCACCGCGCCCACAAGGGATTGAACAACGCCATCGAAGGATCACACAGGCCGACTCGGAAGCGAGAGAAGATATTCGGCCGGTTCAAGTCACATCGGCAGGCTCAGAGGTTTCTATCCGCTCACGATCAGATCAACCTGATTTTCCGTCCCCCGATTTCAACTCACCGCAAACTCATATCCCCACGCCCGAGCTGACGCGTTCAGCCTCTGGGCAGAATACACCATCGAGATGGTGGCGTAATTTACAGACCAGCAACACCCTACGACACGCGGCCAACAACTTGGCAATGCCCCACAGAATTGCCACCCTCAATCTTCAAAAAAAGTTTGCGACAGAACCTTTCTGGACCAGTGCTAATCCTGAAACGTGTACGGTCGCGCCGGACCAGAACTCCTCAGAGCCCGAATGCTGCCGCTCCGCCACACAGATTGAGGCAGAACTCTTTTAAAGTTCAGCGGTGCATGAGCGCTGTGAATGCGGCGCGGCGGTTATCTTCGATTGGGTTTGGCCGATGGGTCTCTCTGTCTACATAAACATGGACGAAGAAGCCTTCCGCGCTGGCCTGCGGCTCATCATTGCGAAACAACCCGACCTCAAACCGGACCGAGCTTGAGCCGAGCCTTGCCACCCGCAAACCCGCAGTCACCTGATCCGGAAATGCCATTTCGGCGTGATATCTGCATCCGGTCTCGACAACCAATCCACGCGTTCGGCTTTTTCCCAAGGCAAGCAGGCCTTGTTGAACCAGCCATCCGTTCACAGCGGTATCGAACAGCGAATAGTGGACGACGTTATTCATATGCCCATAGATGTCATTGTCCATCCATCGTGTTTGGATTGGATAGAATGTCGAATAATCAGAGCGTTGACCAATCGCGGGTCGTTTGGACATCACCAAGCAGCCTTATAGATGTCGAATGCATCCTGTTCGGAAACCGGGCGCGGATTATTCACCAACAACCGTTGCTGCAACATCGCGTCCGAGGCCATTTTCCCAATCGCATCTTCCGGGATGTCCACGTCACGCAAACGGGTCTGCATCTTGAGGCTCGACGATAACTTTGCCAGTGCCCCGATGAAGGCATCACAGCGTTCTTCACTGTTTTCAATCGTGGAAAGTTGTGGAAACGCGTCTGCGGCAATCTCAGCGTAAAGCGCATTGGCCTCTGAGGCATTGAAGCGAAGGACGTGTGGTAGAACAAGAGCATTCGACAAACCGTGAGGCACATGGAAAGTGCCGCCAATCGGATAGGCCAGAGCGTGAACCGCAGCCACCGGCGAATTAGCAAAGGCTTGTCCAGCCAGAATGGACCCCAGCAACATAGCCCCGCGAGCGTCCCGGTTGGTACCGTCGAATACGGCGGTTTCAATGTTGGCACCCAATAGGCGCAAAGCCTCACGGGCCAGCATTCTTGAGTGAGGGTTGTTGTTGGGATTTTTTGAAGCATAGGCCTCGATGGCATGCACCATTGCGTCCACGCCAGTTGCCGCTGTGATATGGGGCGGTAAGCCGAGGGTGAGTTCCGCGTCAAGAATTGCTATGTCAGGTAATATTTCCGCCGACGATACCCCGCGCTTCTCTTCGGCACCGACTGTGATGATAGATACCGGCGTAACTTCAGACCCTGTGCCCGCCGTTGTAGGGACCAAAACAAGAGGGAGCCGCGGGCCTTTGGCTTGGGCCACACCCCATACGTCATCCAGATCTTCGCCGGACCCCAGCAACAGCGCGACCAGTTTCGCGATATCGAGAGATGATCCACCGCCAAACCCCAAGACGCCAGTAATGCCAGCCGCACGGCCTGCTTCAACGGCGGCCATAAGCGTCTCGCGTGATGGATCGGCTTCGACGCTGTCAAAAATCGTTACAGTATGCCCAGCGGTTTCCAAGGATGAAATCGCTGCATCGCAAAGACCGAGCGAGCGCAGAACAGGGTCAGTGACCAAAAAGCAATGCGTGCCCAATGTCTTGCCTGCGATGTCGGCTAGGTGCGCAGACGCGCCAGTTTCGAAGACGACCGATTTGGTCGTGTTGAATACAAATGGTGTCATGGGATGACCTTTCGGTTTTCAATTCGTGGCTCCTTCGTTAATGAAGCATGGACCGAATTACTCATACACGGAAGATCAGATACTCTCCGATACCGAGCGGCCCCACACGGCCCTCGACCAACGATCACCCAACGACGCATTCTTCGATACAAACGAACCCAAAAGGCGGCATGAAACCAACCAAATTACATCTTAGCTGAGCCACAACCCTGTCCGAAAAAGCAGGACCACTTCAGGAAGCCCTGCCGAAAACCGGCAGGGCTAGCTTCGTGAGAACGGAGGTTCACCTTAGTCTGCGGCTACCACTTCTTCCCAACGCTGCATGAGTTTCGCGGCCGCCTCTCCATTATCTTTCACAAAAGACTGGTAAATCGGTTGCATCCGCTCTCTAAGCCGCTTGTTTTCATCATCCGATACCTCAACCACATTCTGCGCTTGCGAGATGACTTGTTCATGAAGCTCCTCTTGCTCAGCGGCGAAGTTGTCACGCGACCAAGTGACTGTCTCTTCCACGGCTTCTCCAACGGCGGCTTTAGCATCATCGCTCAGCGCGTCGTATTTCGCTTTGTTCATGAGCAGAAGATACGGAGCGCGAACAACAGTTGCAGCGAGATAGGTAGGCGCGACGTCAGCCAGTCCATAATTTACGTAGGACGACCACGTCGTCGAGATGCCATCCACTGTACCTGTTTGAAGCGCTAAGAACTGCTCTGCGGCACTCAACATTGTTACTGAAGCGCCCAATTCGCGGAGCGCATCGTCGGAAAGCCCACCTGCGCCCCGGATCTTCATGCCTGCCATGCCATCAACTGACTCGACTTCCCTTCTAAGAAATATCTGGGCTGGCCCTGATGAGTTTACAACGCCGAGATATTTTACGCCGAACTGTTCGAAGGTCTGATCTAACAACTCTACTGTCTCTGGGTCCTGTGCCAGCTCATACATCGCAGCGTCGTCATATGCTGGAGGGGGAAAAGGCAGCGAGAATATGTTGATGATAGGGACTTGGCCAGAAAGATATCCGGCATAAACAGAGTAGATGTCAACGACGCCCTGAGAAGTCGCCTGAAGCGCCTCACGTCCCTTGACCAAAGACTCGTTTGGATAAACGTCGACATTCAATTCCTCGGTTTTCTCATTCAGCACATCAGCAAAGTACTGGGCTGTTTTTCCGCGAAAGTCTTCAGGCGCAAAGTAGTGCCCGAGGTTCAACGTTTGCTGTGCGGCAAGCGGGGTTGTCGCAAGTGCAAATATTGCTGATATAAGTGTTTGTTTTAGCATTAGGTTTCCTCCCTAGATTTCGGTCAATAGAGCACCAGGCCCGGAAAGAGGCAAAGAGCCACGAGCATAACAACATACATTGCCATCAATGGTGCGGTTCCCCGGATAACCTGACCGAGACTGGTTCCCGGGGCACAAGACTTCACGACGTATAAGCAGAGACCGACGGGTGGAGTGACAACCGCCAGGCTCATATTCACCATCAATACGATGGCGAACCACACCGGATCGAAGCCCAAGGCGATAACGGTGGGAAAGATGACAGGCATCGTGATCAGGATGATCGAAGTTACTTCAAGAAACATGCCAAGCACAAAATAGGCCAACATGATCAAAACGAAAATTACCCAAGGCGAAACTTCGAGCCCTACAGTGATAGCCGTCAGTTCTTGCGGCATTCTTGTAATCCCCAGCAAGTAACCGAAGAGCATTGCTCCGATCAGAACGAACAGCAGCATCGCGCTCGTTCTTGCCGACGCCAGCAAAGCTATTTTGATGCGCTCTCGTGTAAGACGGCCTTGAACAGCTGCAATCACGATGGCACCGACGGCACCAACCCCAGCCGCCTCAGTTGGTGTCGCCAATCCGAGATAGATCGAGCCAATTACAAGAATAATCAGGAGAACGATGGGCAACGAAAGTTTTGCGGAATTTAGTGCCGAACCGCTTTCGATAGGTTCAAATGTCAGTCTGGAACGTCGAACCATGACACTTACACAGATACAACAAAGCAGTGTAATGAGGATCCCAGGTAGGATCCCGGCCAAAAATAGAGCCGCAATTGGCGTCTCTGTAACCACCCCATAAAGGATGAGAGGCAGGCTGGGCGGGATGATCATGCCAAGGGGGCTCGCTCCTGCTACGCTCCCAGCTGCAATATGTCGGGGGTAGCCGCGTGCCAGCATCTGAGGGATCGCTACTCCACCAATAACGGCCGCTACTCCGACTCCGGTTCCGCTGACGGCACCAAAGATTGCACAGGCAACAACCGATGCGACTGCCTGCCCGCCGCGAATCTTACCAAGTAATCTCTCCACAGCAATAAACAGGTCGCGACCGATGCCCGTTACTGCAATCACCTCGCTCATCAGAACAAAAAGAGGTATGGCTGTGAGGACGAATTCGGATGTCGTGGCCCAAGCCGTGTTGGACATAACCGGCAGGCTCGTAATGCCACCAGTGATCAAAAGGCCGATCAAAGTCGTCCCCGCCAGAGAGAAAGCTACTGGTACGCCGATGAGGATCAGTAGAAGCAGTACTGCTAGAAAAGTGAACCCGAGGATCATTCTGCGTCCCCTCTAATATAGCGGCGACCTGAGATCGTGTCTGCGAGACCTATCAAGCTCTGCAGCAAAAGGGCGAGCGCCCCGAGAGGGATAAGCATTTGGGGGATCCAGAGCGGTGTTGCGAGCAGCGTCATAGAACGCCAGCCGAACGTGTAGTTAGCGATCGCCATATTCCAACCGGTCCAAAGCAGTACCGCAGAAATGCAGATGGCCACCAAAAACATTGCTAGGTCAGAGAACTTTCGCCCTCTCGGTCCGGTGGTTTCAGCAAGGAGTTCCATCCGGATGTGGCCGTCCTGCCGCAGCGTCCAAGCGGCGCCAAGGAAAGCCACGGCGACCAGCATGTAGCTTGATAACTCAGTGACCCAGGCAGTGGGCCTATTAAATGCGTAGCGCACTATGACCTCGTAAGTCACAGACAGCGCCATGATGAGAATTACCAATGCACAGATCCAGAAGAGGACCCGACTGAGCGCTTCACATACAAATCTGATCTGGGCCATCGACCTCCCCTTCGAGTGGCTTCTTGCCGGAAACTTGTTCCAACAACATCAATCGATACACATTCCTATTTACTCTGTATACACTTTTTTGATAGAATGCATTTATAAATGCTAAACCCGTATGCGAAAGCGACTGATGACTAAGCTGGAAGATACCATTGCAGAGAGAGAAGGCAGCCAGTCCGAAATTGTAAGACAGGCGTTGGGAGAGGATATTATGACGGGCCAACTCAAGCCCGGCGAGTTTCTGTCCGAAGGGCGAATCGCAGAACGGTTCGGCGTCTCGCGCACTCCAGTCAGAGAAGCTATTCGCAGCCTTTCAGGGGATGGCCTTGTAACCCTACGGCCGAACCAACGGGCCGTGGTGCGTGGCCAAACCGCCGCAGAGATCCTCGATCAGTTCGAAGCGATGGCCGAACTTGAGGCGGCTTGCACCCGGCTCGCAGCACGGCGCCGTAGTGAAAGTGTCCTAGCTCGCATGGAAGCTGCACAAGCGGAGTGCCGAGCCCGCGCAGATAGTACGGATCCGCATCTTTACTATGTTGCTAATGTTAAGTTCCACGAGGCAATATATGAGGCAGCGGAAAACGACTACCTCCGGTCCGAGACGCTTAAGCTAAGAGATCGCCTGCGCTTTCTCCGTATAAGCCAAGGCCACTTGCCCGGTCGCCTTGCCGGATCGTCATCAGAACACGACGCTGTTCTCAGCGCTATCCGAGAGCACAAAGAGGCCGAAGCGGCAGAGGCAATGCGCATGCATCTGATTGTTCAAGGCGAAAGCTTGCGAAGCATGCTGCAGCACACTGATGCAACTGGCATCGTCCACCTTGCTGAGATGCAGCCAGGCTTTGGGCATTCAGGCAGCTACGAGGAGATCGCAGAATGACAACCGCAGCCATGTTACCAGCCGTCATTAAATCCGAAACTGGAGCAATTGCCACACTTACATTGAGAAATCCGCAGCGCCGCAATGCAATGACCCAAGCCATGTGGAATGCTCTGACTGACGCGGCGCGTGAACTGGCGAACCGTTCAGATATTCGCGTCGTAATCATTCGTGGCGATGGGGATGTCGCCTTTGCGTCTGGAGCTGACATTAGCGAATTTGGTAAAGCCCGCCGCAGCTCAGACCAGGCCGAAGCCTATCACGCAACTGTCCAGGAGGCACTAGATGCGATTGAGGCGATCCCTTATCCGGTCATCGCCCAAATTCGTGGTTTCTGCATCGGAGCGGGCACCGCGATCGCGTTGGCGTGTGACTTGCGCTATCTCGATGCCTCGGTGCGGTTCGGAATACCAGCAGCCAAACTTGGGATCGGCTATAGCCCGCCATGGATAGACAGGCTGGCACAGGTTGTCGGCCACTCAACAGCGGCAGAGATTCTCATGTCAGCAAAGCTCTTTGATGTCGAAAAGGCCCAACGCTGTGGCTTTGCCAACGAAGTATTGCCCGTTGAAGAACTTGATAGCTTCGTTTCTGAAAGGGCGACGCTATTTGCGGCTAATGCGCCATTGACCTTGCGCGCGGCCAAAACCTGCCTTCGCGAACTTTCAAAACCTGAGCATACACGCGATTGGTCTTCCGTCGTGGACGCCGCCCAACGATGCGTTGACAGCAGCGATTACCAGACCGCTTTGAAAGCGTTCGCCGAGAAGCGGACACCAGAATTTCTTGGGGAATAGAACCAGCATGACGAGAAGCAAAACGGCTACCCCGAAAACACTTATCGAAGCGCTGGAGATCCAAGCGAGAGAGAGGCCCGAGGCTCCTGCTTTCATCGAGACTAACGAACGCGGACGGGACGAAGTCACGACCTATGGTGACAGTTTGCAAAAGGTCGAGGAAATTGCTGCAAGATTGAAATCTGCAGGCGTTCAGCCCGGGGATAGAGTCGCAGTTAGGCTATCCAAATCAGTCGCCAGCATGCTGCTATTTTTCGCAGTTACACGTGCGGGTGCGGTCTACGTTCCTATCAATCCTGATTTTACAGAACGTGAATCTTCAGTGCTGATCGAGGACTCGATGCCAGTGCTTCTAATTGACAACAGAGGATGCAATACATCTTTGCCGCACGAAATTCGAAATTTCAGCTTTGGCACCAACCAACCG
This sequence comes from Sulfitobacter sp. HI0027, assembly GCF_001634775.1. NCBI lineage: Bacteria > Pseudomonadati > Pseudomonadota > Alphaproteobacteria > Rhodobacterales > Roseobacteraceae > Sulfitobacter > Sulfitobacter sp. HI0027. Next base: position 7,310 of record NZ_LWER01000158.1, on the reverse strand, counting down.
AACGATCTCCTTGCAATCGAGCCGACCTCACTTCCCCCTTCTCCTGATGCGCAAAGCGGGGCGACGATGCTTTTTACCTCCGGCACTACTGGACGCCCCAAAGGTGCCCCGTTGACGCATGAGAACCTGCTGTCCAATGTGCTCGCGCTCGCAGATGCGTGGGGAGTTTCGCATGAAGACCGACTACTGCATGTCCTTCCAGTATTTCATGGCCATGGTCTTTTTCTAGGTATTGCGATGATGATCGTGCGCGGCGCAACGGTCAGGCTTCTGCCAAAGTACGAGGCCGAGGCAACCTTACGGTATCTTCCGGAAGCAACTGTGTTCATGGCAGTTCCTGCCATCTATACTAGGCTACTGGAACATAAGGAGTTCACACAAAAAGTTTGTCGCAAGCTGCGCCTCGCGACATCTGGCTCGGCTCCGTTATCACCCGAAGTGTTCGAAGCCCTTCGGTTGCGGATGGGCATCCCGGTGGTTGAACGGTACGGCCTAACCGAGACCTGCATCCTGACAACCAATCCGATTGACGGAAGCGCGCGCGTTGGTTCCGTAGGGCGCCCGTTGTCCTGCGTAGAACTTCGCATCACAAACGACGAGAACGTAGCACTGGAATCTGGACAGGCAGGACGCGTGCAGGTTCGCGGACCTTCCGTCATTGAGGGATACTGGCGGCGGCCTGAACTAAAAGAAGACTGGACTTTGGATGGGTGGTTCGACACCGGCGACCTCGGACAGAAAGATGAAGATGGCTATCTCTGGCTGGTAGGCAGGAAAAAGGATCTCATCATCACTGGGGGATTCAATGTCTATCCGCGAGAGATCGAGATTGAATTGGAAGCTCTCGAAGGCGTAGCCGAAGCAGTGGTTTTTGGCGTTCCCCATCCAGACTTTGGTGAGGGTGTCATGGCCGCAGTGCGTCCTGAAAGCGATAAAATGGTAAATCTGAAGTCGCTGGAGAGCGCACTCGGTGAGAAGCTAGCAAGGTACAAGAGGCCTAAGAGGATAATCATACTTGAGGAATTTCCGCGCAACCAAATGGGAAAGGTCCTCAAGACTGACCTGCGAAAGAGTTACGCAAATGAATTTGCCAAAACACCATAGCTGGATAGAGGAGAAGCAGATGCTAACCACCATCAGCGGAAAGTCCCTCGGCCCCGCGATTTTTGGGGCCATGCAATGCGGTGATGCTGCAGATACTAAGGAAAGCGAAGCAATGTTTCGCGCCTGTTTAGAGATAGGGATACGCCATTTTGATACCGCGCATTCGTACACCGAAGGCGAGTCTGAACTCATCCTAGGCCGTTTTGCGGCATCAATGCGTGAGGATTTATTCATTGCGACCAAGGGCGGCCTAAGTGGCGGTGCAGGGCGCGCCAACCTCTCAACGCAATTTAACGAGTCACTTAGCAGGCTCAAATTGGACTCTGTTGACCTCCTTTATCTTCATCGGTTTGACCCGAGCACACCTCTTGAACGGACAATGGAGTTCTACGCAGAGCAGAAACAAGCCAAACGTTTCCGCTACCTTGGAGTTTCGAATTGTGCCGCATGGGAGGTCATGAAAGCGCGTGAGGTCGCAGCCAGTTTTGATTTGAACATTGATGTCGTCCAGCCAATGTTCAGCTTGGTCAAGCGGCAAGCCGAAGTCGAAATTCTCCCCATGTGTGCGAGCGAGGGGATGTTAGCTGCCACATATTCTCCCTTAGGCGGCGGGCTTCTAACCGGCAAATATTCATCTGGCTTCAGTGGCAGGCTCACCGAGAACGCCAAATATGCAAAGCGGTACGGTGAAAAATGGATGTACGAGGCAGCAGCGGCTCTTGCTAAGTTGGCGCGCGAAGAAAACGTACATCCGGCTTCGCTTGCGATCGCGTGGGTGACACACCACAGCACAAAGCCTCGCCCAATCATTTCCGCGAAATCGCTTGAGCAGTTGTCACCTTCACTAATAGGCACCAAACTTGCGCTCTCAACGCCACTCTACGAGATGCTATCCAAACTTACGCCAACGCCTGCACCAGCAACCGATCGGCTCGAGGAGGCATAGCAAGCAAACACAGTCGGATAGGCGGCTGAGGGTGCTGTCAGACAAATTCGAACCAGTCTCAGTTCCCCAGCGATCTCAATCTTTTAGGCTGCGTAGAGGCCCCGCCACTCGTCCAGAGCGGCAGCACGGTTCAGCTTGAAGTTTGATCGGCTGTAGAGGTGGCGCTCCGCATTGAAATCGTCGTGGACTGAGGCGTGGACGGCGACGAATTTCTGTAAAGTTCGCATGCGTCGAAAGCCAAGCATGGCCCGTTCCCGCCTTCGAAATGGCTGGTGTGAATTCTCGGCTGGATTGTTGAGCCAGCGGCCAGTTTCCTGTTTGTCCACATTGCCGATGACCTTCAGCGCCGCGCCGTAGGAACGTAGTTTGTCGGTGACGAAGATATGTGGTCGACCATGACGTTTCATGGTTTTCCTGAGGAATTTCAATGCGGCTCTGCGATCGCGGCGCTTTGTGGCAAAGCTTTCCAGGACTTCCCCTTTCGTGATCCACAGCCCGCCAAAGATAGTGCGTCTCGCCGTTGATCTTGACGAATACCTCGTCTCTCTACAGTTAGGCCCGCGTCTTCCAACTGTTCTTTATCGGGTAGATCGCGCAAAGTTTCCAAGTCAAACGCGATTAGGAACTGCTCAGTGGTCACATAGGTCAACGGCGCGCCTCGGCGAGCGCGGCCCGGACCCGATCAGCTCACGTGCATGCAAGCGCCCGATCAAGTCGCGGCTGATCTCTTTGCCGAAAATATCCTTGAGCCCGTCACGGGTGATCGGCTGATGGTAGGCGATGGCGGCCAGCACGGCGACGTCGAATTCGTTCAGGTTCAGCTGCTGACCTCCTACGTCCGCTGCGGCGCGGATCGCCGGAGCATAAGCAGACCGCGTGCGCATCATCCAGCCGCCAGCGACTTGAGCGAGCTCGAAGGATCGCCCCTCCAATTCAACGGCCAAGTCTTCGACCAACAAAGCAACGGACGCCCCGTGCCCGGCCACGCGGGCCAAATCATTGCTTGTCACTGGAGACGCGGAGGAAAAAAGGACAGCCTCGATCCGACGCATCCATTCCCGCCAGCGCAGCTCTTGCGGCAGACCGGTCAACTCGTGGTCCAGCTCGGGTTTGTCTTTCGCCCTCCCTTCAAACTCCATAGAGCCGAAAGGTGTCCCGCCCGGTCAGTTCCCGCACCGCACCGAGTTCGACCAACCTGTCGCAGAGACGGAGAAACGCGCGAAAGTTGGTGATGCCCTGAGGGGCGGCATATCATGGCGGTGTCGAGTCGCCGTCAATTCTCTGCTGAGAAAGGAATATGCCACATGTCAGAGACTACCATCACCCAACTGCCCGATCCATCGGTTTTTTCATCGGACCCCTTCACCGACATTCTGCGCGATGGCGCACGCAAGCTGATCGAACAGGCGATCCATGCCGAACTGGCCGCGCTGATGAACGCCTTTTCCGGTGAAAGGCTGGAGGACGGGCGGGCACGCCTGGTGCGTCATGGTCACTTGCCGGAACGCGAGGTGATGACCGGCATTGGGCCGGTGCCGGTGAAAGTGCCGCGCGTGCGGGATCGAGCCGCCGGCGAAGAAAAGATCACCTTCACGCCCAGCATCCTGCCGCGCTATCTGCGCAAGGCGAAATCTGTCGAGGAACTGCTGCCATGGCTTTACCTCAAGGGCCTATCCACAGGCGATTTCACCGAGGCCTTGGAGGCGCTGCTGGGCCCGAATGCCAAGGGCCTGTCCGCAAAGACCGTCACGCGACTGAAGGCTGATTGGTGGCAAGACTATGAGGCTTGGCAGAAACGCGACCTTGGCAACCGGCGGTTTCTCTACATCTGGGCCGACGGGGTCTACTTTAAACCTCGGATGGCTGAAGAAAAACAATGTGTTCTGGTGATCGTGGGCGCCGATGAGTATGGCCGCAAAGAGCTGTTGGCCATGACTGACGGTTTCCGCGAAAGCACGCAAAGCTGGCGCGAGGTTCTGCTTGATCTCAAGCGGCGCGGCCTGAAACAGGACCCGAAGCTGGCCGTCGGCGACGGTGCCTTGGGGTTCTGGACGGCCCTGCGTGAGGTGTTTGCCACGACCAAGGAACAAAGATGTTGGGTCCACAAAACTATGAACGTGCTGAACGCGATGCCGAAATCCATCCAAGCCAAGGCCAAAGGCCATCTGCACGATATTTGGCAGGCCGAGACAAAAGCCAAGGCCAACGTCGCCTTCGACTTCTTCGTCGAAACCTATGGCGTGAAATGGGATAAGGCGGTCGCCAAGCTGGTCAAGGACAGGAACGCGCTGCTGACCTTCTATGACTATCCGGCGGAACACTGGAAACACAACCGGACGTCAAACCCAATCGAAAGCACATTCGCCACCGTCCGTCATCGAACCAAACGGACTGAACGACTACCGGCTGGTGCCGGTAGATCGGCGAGAAACTGACCCCAGGCTGCTTTGCTCTCGCCGCCCATATTCTTGATGGAAAGCAGCACTTTCTGTCCGTCCCGGCGCAAGCCTATGGCCGCCAGCACCGAAATGTTCGTGGCCTTTTTATCGATGCGTGTCTTGATCACCGTGCCGTCAAGGATCAGCCGGACGATGTCCTCATTGGCCAGGTCGCGGGCAACCCAGGCGTCCCAGTCGACCTTCACCTTGCGCCAGGCCCGGCTGACCACATCCTTGCTCACCGCCCCTTCAAACAGCCCATACAGCGCCCGTTTCACGCGCCGCGTGTTGGTCCCGGCCAGATAGACCGAAGCAATCAGGGCCTCAGCCTTCTTGGTCAGCCGCTGATAGCGCGGCAGCGCCTTCGAGCGCCATTCGGTGATCTTGCCGGTCTCATCGATGGCGCGGGCGCGGGGCACACTCACCGTTTCCGCGCCGAAGGTGCCGACAAGCTGACGCTCGCGATGTCCGTGTCGGTAGCCCATAGGTTTATTGGTGCCCCGATCATAACGGCAGCGCCCCAGAAACGCGTCCAGCTCCTATTCGAAGACAGCTTCGATCGTGGCGCGGATATTCTCTCGTAGCCGATCCTCGATCGGATCGTAGCCCGCTTCATTGGCCAGTAGCGAAAGCGCAGCAGTATCGGTATTGTTCTTCACGGCGTGATCTCCTTGGCGGTTGCGGCCACCGGTTGGGTGGGTTCAAGTTCACCCGGAGATTACGCCAACTTCAAATTTCCCACCACCTTCGCGACACGACCACCACTTCGCCGTCGTGAATCTAATCAACTGGCACCGGGCGGGTGAAGATGTCGAGCGGGAACTACCGGTCTTCTCGACTTTTCTGGGTCACACCAATGTGCGCGACACCTGCTGGGCGCCTCTCCTACCAGGGATTCATAATGGCCACGAAGACAAGTGTCGCGTAGCCCTCTATTGGGATCATCCTCAATTTGTGTGGCGAAACGGAAGCATTCGAGCCCTGAGCAAGTTTGGGCCGGCTCGCAGTATCTACGACAAGTTATCCGACAACTTCCGCTTCATAACCCACGAGAATTTTGGGGGGCTGAAGTAGAAACGGCAAATCACTTCGATTTTCCGCGACGGGCGCCCAGAACCATCTCGGTTGTCCAATTCGCAAGGAGCAAAGTGTAGGCCCGCTGACAGGGCTCGGTCGAGAGTGCGTGATCTGCTCCGTCAATAATACGATAGCTCAGCGAGTGAACTTTAGAGAAAGCCGCCCGATAGCTTACAATTGTCTGGCGTGGAATAAGATGATCGTACTCGGATTCGACGATCAAGACATCGCCGACGAAGTTTGAACAGGCCCGCAGCGCCCGGTTCTCCGAAGGAGCCACTGGACCGCGCCGATATGCGGCCAATAATTCTGGATCAAGCTGTCGCTTCGGCACGTCCCATTCCTCGTCTTTGTAGAGGGCCGGCACCCGGAGGGCGAGCCAACGAACTTGTCGTAGCGAAGTCAAAATCGCAGCGAGGTAGCCGCCATAGCTGCTGCCCACGATCGCGATTGCGGTGTTGTCGACTGCGGGATGTTTTGCCAGCAGGTCGTAAGCTGCCAGCGCGTCTTTCAGGTTATGCTCCCGCGTGACCGTATCGTGCCTGCCAGACGTCTTGGCATGGCCGCGCATATCAAAGGTTAGGCATACGCAGCCCAGAGCGGCGATATCGCGTGATCGGGTCAGATCACGCTCCTGACTGCCACCCCACCCATGTAAGAATAGCACGCCTGGCATCTTTGTTGAGGGAGCCGCAAGAGTGGCGGCAAGTTTTTCATCTTCCGTCACGATCTCTAGAGCTTCGTGTCGCGTCGTCATGTCTCGACCATGGCATATTTTACAATTGACCCACCGTACTCGTCCGACCCGCGATAGAAGGTTATCGCCCCTTCAGGCACCTGAGTTTCCTCTCCGTATTTTTCGACGGAGGACGCTCGCAGTACGTCCAGCGAGGAATCCGCCTGAAATGCCTCGAGTGCCAGCACCTCGGCGGAAGTGGCTCCGCCAACACGCCAAGATTGCTCGAGCACCCCGGACCTCCATGTGCCGCGTGCATCTAGACCTTGCGCGACATCGTAATTGCGGCGTGACGCGAGAAAACCTTCGAAGCAATCTGAGGCCGCGTCATCGAAAACCCGGGCCTGGGCTATGGCTCGTTGCGCGGCCTCCGGATTCTCGCGTCGCTGCAGCGCGGTCAAGTCGCCGCGGATCACGATGAGGTCGGAACCGCCATAAACGACCTCACCTGCATTGTTGCGGACGCTCCGTTGGGTTCCATAATATGACGCAACCAACCCTGCCACGCGAACCTGACCGACACTGTAGGTCGTCACCTCTTTGAGATTTTCCTCTAGGGCCTTCTGTGGTTGCCGCCCGTAGTGCAAGAATTTTTTGACCCTATTGGCGAGTGATCGAGTGCGGTCTTCTGTAAGGCCTCGAGATGCGGCACTTCCAAAAGCCGCGGGCCGGGATGGTGATCAGCGGATCAGGTCCAAATCTGTTGAGCGAGCTCTGAGCTCGTAGGCCCTAACTGGTTTTCCCAATCCAGATCTATTCGATCGTTTTGCCCATTCAGGTCGTCGTCTTCTTACACTCCCCTTGGCACCGTCGCTAGCAGTTCAACAAGAGCATCATGCCGCGACTGCCAGCGCCGGATCCTTGTAATCTTCGTTCTTTGTCAGCATCGCCCAGATTTGCCGGGCCATCTTATTGGCCAGCGCGATAGCGACCAGCATCTTGGGCTTGCGCGCCAACAATCGTGATAGCCAGCTGCCCTCCGTAATTGTGCGCCGTCCGAGCCAGCCCA
>NZ_LWER01000157.1:0-294 GCF_001634775.1 Sulfitobacter sp. HI0027 | reverse complement strand
AGCCGCCGTGGCCCGGGGCGATCTGGAAGAAGTCTCTGACCCGGCACCGCAAGATGCACCCGCCGCGCAAGCCGAGGAAGCGCGCAACTCTTCACTGTCGCCCGAGGATGAAGACGAACTGGCCCGCGAATTGGCCGCGTTGGAGGCTGAACTTGGCGCGTCCACCCCGCCAGAGGCCGAGGAAACGCCCGCCCCCGCGGTCGAGATGACCGAGCCGGAAGCCGCGCCTGTTGAAGACGAACCCGCAGTCGAAGAGCCCGAAGAGGTTAAAGCCGCAGAGCAGGAACCAGCAGA
>NZ_LWER01000156.1:0-481 GCF_001634775.1 Sulfitobacter sp. HI0027 | reverse complement strand
AGTAAGCTCTATGAGCGCACCAGTGTGATCATCACCACCAACCTTAGCTTCTCAGAATGGGCGCAGGTCTTCGGGGATGCAAAGATGACCACCGCTCTCTTGGATCGGCTTACCCACCGCTGCCACATCCTCGAAACCGGAAACGACAGCTACCGCTTCAAGGTCAGTTCTGAGGCAGCAAAGAAAACTGCAAAGGAGGCCAAAACATTGACCGCATCATAGACCACGACGCATAACTGAGGGTGGGTCAAATCTCGGTGAAAATACCGGGTCAGTTCTCAGTGACAATCAACACAGGCACCGTTGGCGGGGTTAATTTTGCTGTTGGGCAAACCCTTGTTTCGCTGATCAACAGTCCTTCGACCCTTATCTACGAAGGGAACTGGCAAAAAGGTGATTTAACGGAATTGTTGGCGGCGTTGACGCTGCAACCGTTCAAGACGTTGGCTGACCTTGTAGCATCAAGCTTCATTGCGGTCGG
>NZ_LWER01000155.1:0-201 GCF_001634775.1 Sulfitobacter sp. HI0027 | reverse complement strand
AGTACCTCTGAAGAGCTGGCGAAGGGGTTGTCGCGGCGTCAGTTCGGCTTGGCTGCGGCTGCGGCTTTTGCGATGCCCAAAGCGTTGAGCGCGCATGGCTCCACGCAGGTGACCTCTCAGGGAACCTACAATATCACAGTCGACCCGGTGCGCATCAACACGGGCGATTTTCAGAAGATGGGCGTGGGCTACAACCGCAGC
>NZ_LWER01000154.1:0-471 GCF_001634775.1 Sulfitobacter sp. HI0027 | reverse complement strand
GTGGGTGGGGCCGAGCGCGCATTCTGGGTGCTTTGGGTCGATGAGGGGTTCCGCACCGCCGTCATCGGCAGCCCCGAAGGGGGGTACGGCTGGATTCTTGACCGTCAGGCGACAGGGGGCGAAGACCGGNTCACCGCGGCGCAAGAGATTTTAGATTTCAACGGCTACGACCTCAGCGCCTCATTTGCAAGGCGCTGAGGTCGTAGCCGTTGAAATCTAAAATCTCTTGCGCCGCGGTGATCCGGTCTTCGCCCCCTGTCGCCTGACGGTCAAGAATCCAGCCGTACCCCCCTTCGGGGCTGCCGATGACGGCGGTGCGGAACCCCTCATCGACCCAAAGCACCCAGAATGCGCGCTCGGCCCCACCCACGGCGGCGCGCATGGTATAGCGCGCCGGGCCCTCTTCGCTCAGCGCCCAAAGATCACGGCGGTCGGTGCAGACCCCAGCCGCATTACAGGATTGGCGGTGCT
>NZ_LWER01000153.1:0-27711 GCF_001634775.1 Sulfitobacter sp. HI0027 | reverse complement strand
CGTGGCGCGGGGTTTGGTCTGTGTCAAAGATCATATCGCCTGCCCTATGGTCACCCGCAGGTCTTGACCCCGCCCCGCCCGGCGGGCATCACAAGCCATGCTGATTTTCAAGATATTCCGCGCAGACGAATGGGCTGCGCTGCGCAAGAACGGGGTCTCAGACGGGGCGCCGATTGATGTCACCGATGGCTACGTGCATTTCTCCACCGCCGAACAGGCCGAAGAAACCGCCGCCAAGCATTTCAAAGGCGAAGAGGGTCTGTTCCTGCTCGCTCTTGAGGCCGAAAGCTTGGGCGATGCGCTGAAATGGGAGCCGTCGCGGGGCGGCGCGCTTTTCCCGCATCTCTACCGCCCGCTCAAGATCGAAGACGTGGTCTGGGCACAGCCCCTGCCCTTGGTGGATGGCGCTCACGAATTCCCCGCCGGTCTGGGCGCAGCAAGCGCATGATGCCGGTGATCGAAAAAATGGGCCTTAACGCGCTGCACCGGATTGACCCCGAAGCGGCGCATGGGCTGGCGATCCGGGCTTTGCGGGCGGGCCTGGCCCCGGCCCCCGGGCCGCAGACCTCTGCACGCTTACACACAACGGTTGCTGGGCTGGATCTGCCGAACCCCGTCGGGCTCGCGGCGGGATTTGACAAGAACGCGACCGCTGTGGCTCCGCTGAGCCGGGCTGGATTTGGCTTTATCGAAGTGGGCGCCGCCACGCCCTTGCCCCAACCCGGCAATCCGCGCCCGCGCCTGTTTCGCCTGACCGAGGATCGCGCGGCGATCAACCGCTTTGGCTTTAACAACGATGGGATGGAGGCGATCTGCGCCCGCCTGTCACAGCGCGGCTCTGGCGTTCCGGTGGGGCTGAACCTCGGCGCGAACAAGACCAGCCCCGACCGCGCTGCCGACTTTGCCCGGGTAATGACCGCCGCACGCAATCACGTCGATTTCGCGACAGTCAATGTCTCGTCCCCCAACACTGAGAAGCTGCGCGATCTTCAGGGCAAGGTGGCGCTTTCCGCCCTGCTCGAAGGGGTAATGGACGTGCGCGGCGCCACGCCCGTTTTCCTGAAAATCGCCCCCGATCTCAGCGAGGCCGAGATTGAGGATGTGGCCGAGGTTGCCCAAAATTCGGGCGTTGCTGCCATTATCGCGACCAATACCACGCTCGAGCGGACGGGTCTTGCCAGCGCCCATGCGGCTGAGGCGGGCGGCCTGTCCGGTGCGCCGCTGTTTGAACGGTCGACCCGCGTTTTGGCGCGTCTGGCGGGGCTTACGGATATTCCCTTGATCGGCGTTGGCGGGGTGTCGGACGCCGAAACCGCCTATGCCAAAATCTGCGCGGGTGCTTCGGCGCTGCAACTCTATACGGCGCTGGTGTTCGGCGGCCTTGGGCTGGTCCGCGAGATCACCTGCGGGTTGGAGACACTTTTGGCCCGCGATGGTTTTGCCACTGTGGCCGACGCGGTGGGCAGCAAGCGCGAGGATTGGCTGTGATTACCCTTTGGCACAATCCTCGCTGCTCAAAGTCCCGCCAGACCTTGGCCTTGATCGAAGAGGCTGGCGCCGCGGTGAGCCTCCGTCGCTACCTCGAAGACGCGCCGACGCGGGAGGAAATCATTGTCGCCCGCGACGCGCTTGGCCTGACGGCGATTGAGATGATGCGGACCGGCGAGAAGGTTTTTAAAGAGCTGAACCTCACCAGTGACAGCCCCGAAGACGCACTGATTGACGCAATGGCCGTTCATCCCATCCTGATCGAACGCCCCATCGCCTTTACCCAAAGCCGCGCCGTGATTGGCCGCCCACCAGAAGCGGTGAAGGCGCTGCTCTAACTCGCCGCGCGCTCTAAGGCCGGATAGCGCAGTCCGAGTGTGATGCCCCGCACCACGAAGGACACCAAGAGCGAAATCCACAGCCCGTGATTGCCCAAACTCGGCACCAGCAGCAGCGCCACGGCGACATAGAACAGAAACGAGACCAGCATCATATTGCGCATATCGCGCGACCGGGTGGCCCCGATAAAAATTCCATCCAACATATAGGCCGCGCAGCCCAAGATCGGGGCCGCAACCATATAGGGCAAATAGACCCGCGCGAGGTCTTGCACCTGCGGTGCCTTGGCCATCAGATCAATGATCCCCCCGCCCGAGACGGCAAAGACCAGCGCCAGCACCAAGCTGACCAGCAGCGCCCAGGCGGAGGTCAGCACCGCCCCGCGCCGCAACACCTCGCGCTGCCCCGCGCCATAGGCCCGGCCAATGATTGCCTCGGCGGCAAAGGCAAAACCGTCCAACCCGTAGGAGGTGATCATCAGGAATTGCAGCAACACCTGATTGGCCGCCAGCGTCACATCGCCCAAGCCCGACCCCATGAAGAGGAAGGACACGAAGATCGCCTGCAACAGCAGTGAGCGGATCAGGATGTCGGTATTCACCCGCATCATGCGCGTCCAGCGCGGTCCGTCAAAGACCTGCACCCAATCGCGCCAGGCAGGTTGCGCAAACGCGGCACGGCAGAACCACAGCCCCAAGGCCGCCCCGCTCCATTCCGCGAGGAAGGTGGCAATCGCCACGCCCTCGACACCCCAGCCAAGGCCCAGCACGAACCACAGGTCCAGCAGAATGTTCAGCCCGTTCATCCAGACCTGCAGCACCAGCACCGCACGGCTGCGCTCCTGCGCGATGAGCCAGCCGGTGATCGCATAGATCGAGATGGCAGCAGGCGCGGACCAGATGCGGATCGCCATATATTGCCGCGCCAGCCCCTCCACCTCCGGTGATCCGGGGGCGAGTTGAAACGACGCCCAAAAGAGCGGCAGTTGCAGCGCCATCAGCGCCAGTCCGGCGCCCGCGCCGATCAGCAGCCCGCGTGTCAGCAGCGCCGCGACCTCGCCCTCTTCGCCATTGCCCGCCGCCTGCGCGGTCAGGCCAACGGTGCCCATCCGCAGAAAGCCGAAAATCCAGTAAAGCGCCGACAGGATGATCGCCCCCAGCCCCACCGCGCCGATGGGTGCCGCGGCCCCCATCTGCCCGACCACGCCGGTATCGACCGCGCCAAGGATCGGGACGGTGGCGTTGGAAATGACAATGGGAACGGCGATCTTAAGCACGCGGCGATGGGTCACCACATCGCGCGCCACCAGCGTGCCACGCTTAACCGCGCGCACCTCTGCCTCGCTGAGCGGCTCGGCTTCGGCTTTAAGGTCAGCCACGCCGCTGCGGCATCAGGAAATGGCCCGTGGCCTGAGCGAAAATGCGGCTGCGGTTGTCCTGCCACGCCTCAACATGAACAGAGGCATAGCGCCGCCCCGACCGGTTGATCCGCGCCCGTGCATAGGCATCGCGCGGCAGACCGGAGCGCAGGTAATCCACGGTGAAATCGATCGTTTTGGGCAGCCGGGGCAAATGATCGGCATCCAGATTGTCCAGATCAAGCGCGCCGCTTTCCATGTCCTCCCAGATCAGCCCCCAGCTTAGGGTGATGATCGCGGTCACCTCCAAAAACGCCGCCGTTGCCCCGCCATGCAGCGCAGGCAGGATCGGGTTGCCGATCAACTGTTCGGAAAAGGGCATGATGCCTGTCAGCTCATCCCCACGACGCTCAAACTCGATGCCCAGAAAGCGGATATAGGGCACACCTTCGACCATGGCGCGCAGCACCCCGTCGCGGCGTTGCTTGATCACCTGAGCCGGCTCTGGCTTGCGATGTTTGGTCATTTGTGGCCCTCCACAGTGAAGGTTCCTGTGGCGGTGGCCACGAAATTCTCGGCGTCCTCATCCGTCGCCGTCGCGCGCACAAAGGCGACCGAGCGGGTGACGTGATAGCAGGTCGCGCGGGTGGTGATCGTTTGGCCCGGCGTGGCTGCGCGCAGGTATTCGATCCGCAGATCCATGGTGGCGGTGGCCGAGGGATTGCTGGGGTGGCTCATCACCGCCGCGCCACAGCAAGTGTCCATCAGGGCCGAGACCGCCCCGCCGCTGATCACGCCTGTTTTCGGGTCACCGATGAGCTTTTCATCATAGGGCATGGTGATAACGGCAGAGCCATCACCCAACTCCTGTAGCTCCATCCCGAGCGCCATGGAATGGGGCAGCGCCTGAATGAACTGTCGCGCCATTTTCAACTTGTCTGACATGCAGCCCACCCCTTTGCGTCTGGTTTTGACCTTTATCATGGGGGGATGGCGAAAGGGCAAGACCACCTGTTGCGCATCCCCGCGCGTGACCATAGTTTGCCTGAAGGGAGTAGATGCTTTGGACGATGAACGCCTGACATTCAAAGAGATGTGCGCGGCATTTGACGTGACGCCACGGACGTTGCGCTATTACGAGTATATCGAATTGCTGCAACCGCACCGCGAGGGGCGCTCTCGGTTCTATGGCCCGCGCGAACGCGCCCGGATGAAGCTGATCCTGCGCGGCCGCAAGTTCGGCTTTGCGTTGGAAGACATCCGGCAGTGGCTGTTGATCTATGAAAAAGAGGGGACCGAGGCGCAGATGCGCACGTGGGTCACCATGGCAGATGGTCAGCTAGAAGAACTGGCCGAGCAGCGCCGCCAGTTGGACGAAGCCATGGCGGAACTGCAAAAGCTGCGCGACGACACCGCCGCGGCAATCGCTTCGAACGAGGGCTGACCCGCAGCCTCAGCGGCCGCCGGGCTGCGACAACTGCGCGATCAGCATCTGCAAATCCGCGGTGATGCGGATGAGGTCTGAAACCACATCTGGGCTCGCATCGCCCGCCAAATCGAATGCGCTGTTCTCGATGGTTTCGGAAGCGGCTTTCAAATCCGCAACCACGCGTACGCGCGTCTGCGCATCAGAACCGTTGCCAGCCCCATTACCTGTCTGTTCTTGTTTTTGTGACATGCTTCGAACCTCTTTGGGTGAAGGACCCGCACCTACAGCCGGTCCGACGCAGGGTCATGTCACGCAGTCACGCGACAATGACGCGGGGTCAGCATACCGCCTAGGGCGGCCCTTCTTTCGGGCGGCGCAGCAGCCCCGCGCCCAAGCCCCGGATGGCGGCGGTGGTGCGGTCGTTCACATCAAGCTTGGAGAAGATCCGCCGCACGATCGTATCGACCGTATGAGGCGAAATTCCTAGTATTTCGGCAATCACGCTGTTGCTCTTGCCGGTGGCGATCCACTCCAGCACCTCAACTTCGCGCGGGGAAAGGCCGAAATCGCGTGCCGATTGGCTTTCGGCCAAGGCGCAATAGCGCAGATGCGCGATTTGGGCCGCGCTGAGAAGTTTGTACAAGGCCCCCGGCGACAGACGCGCCTGTTTGGCGGCAAACCCCAGCCCCACAACGGCGGAATCCCCGCCCGGGCCATGCACTTTGAGGGAGATGCCGTCATTCGGGTAGCGCCGCATGAACCCCTTCATATAGAGGTCTTCCGCAGGGGTTAGTCGCGCCACGCCCGCCACATCCGACCAGTACAGCGGCATCACCTGTTGTCGGGCCAGCGCTTCGACAGGGCTTTCGCGCAGCTTCTCTACATCCAGAAATTGCGAATGCCACTGCGGCCCCTCCGCGCCGTTGCCGTTGAACTTATAGAGGATCGCAGGCGCGCCGGGGCTGTCCCCGTGATAGCTGACCAGATCAATCCCAAGCCCTTGATAATAGCCTAGACCACAGGCCAAAATACCCGCAGCGGAGGTGGCGTTCTGCGCGCAGTGGACCAGTTCGTCCAGCGTTTTCGGCCCGTTTTGATCGAGGTTTGCCATCTCCTACCCACTTTGATGCCCAAGCCCATCGGGGGCGGGGGCGCCCCGCCTGTCCCAACCTACAGGAATTCCCCGCGCATAAAGTGACGCAACGTATCGCTTACGTCAACGTCAACTCCCGTTGTATCAGCAAGGTCAGCCCCCAACTGAAGTCTCGAAACGACGATTGGAGAGTGAAGAGATGACCGCCGACACGCTGACCATTCGCCAGATGTGCGACGCTTTTGAAGTGACCCCGCGGACCCTGCGGTTCTACGAAGCGAAAGAGCTGCTCTTTCCGTTGCGCGAGGGCCAAAAACGCCTTTTTACCAAAAGCGACCGTGCCCGGCTCAAGCTGATCCTGCGCGGCAAACGCTTTGGTTTCAGCCTCGAAGAAATCCGTCAGTTGCTCGACCTCTATCACATGGGCGACCAGCAGCAGACGCAAATCGCCGCAGCCTATGAAATAGCCCGCGCCCGTCTGGCCGACCTCGAGTCGCGCCGCGAAGAGCTGAATGAAGCAATCGAAGACCTTAAAGACCAATTAAAATGGGGGGAAAAGATGATCTCCTCCATGAACCAACCCCGCCGCGCCGCTGAATAAACGCAGCCGAATAACCCCGGCGGCAAGGCCCGCACCCACATCCATAAAAAGACGACCCGGAGAGCAAAGATGCCCAGTTACACAGCCCCCACCAAAGACCTGCAATTCGTTCTGCACGATGTGCTGAAAGTGACCGAAAGCAAGACCCCCGGCTATGATGAGCTGGAGCCTGATTTCACCTCCGCCATTCTTGAAGAAGCAGGCAAGCTGACCTCCGAAGTCCTCGCCCCGCTGAACGCCGTGGGTGACCAAGAAGGCTGCCGCTTGGAGAACGGCGTCGTCTATACGCCCAAAGGGTTCAAAGAAGCCTTTGAAAAGGTGAAAGAAGGCGGCTGGACCGGTCTTGATATGCCCGAAGAATACGGCGGGCAAAACATGCCCTATGTCCTCGGCACCGCCGTGGGCGAAATGTTCTCCGCCGCGAACCAAGCCTTCACCATGTATCAGGGCCTGACCCACGGCGCGGCCTCGGCGATCCTCGCCCATGGTACCGACGCGCAGAAGGACACCTATCTGCCCAAGATGGTCTCTTGCGAATGGACCGGCACCATGAACCTGACCGAGCCGCATTGCGGCACCGATCTGGGCCTGATGCGCACCAAAGCCGCGCCACAGGATGACGGCAGCTACAAAATCTCCGGCCAGAAAATCTTCATCTCGTCGGGTGAACACGACATGGCCGACAACATCATCCATCTGGTGCTCGCCAAGATCGAAGGCGGCCCCGAAGGCATCAAAGGCGTGTCGCTCTTCATCGTGCCCAAGTTCATGGTGAACGAAGACGGCTCCTTGGGTGAGCGCAACGGCGTCTCCGTCGGCTCCATCGAAGAGAAAATGGGCATCCACGGCAATTCGACCTGCGTGATGAACTACGACGGCGCGACCGGCTACCTGCTGGGCACCGAACACAAGGGCATGCGCGCCATGTTCACCATGATGAACGAAGCCCGCGTCGGCGTCGGCATGCAGGGTCTGGCACAGGCCGAAGTCGCCTATCAGAACGCTGTGATCTACGCCAACGACCGCCTGCAGGGCCGCGCCGTGACCGGTGCCGTGGCGCCTGAAAAGCCAGCCGATCCGCTGATCGTCCACCCCGACATCCGCCGCTCGCTGATGGATCAAAAAAGCTTTGTCGAAGCCGCCCGTGCCTTCATCCTCTGGGGTGCCACCATGATCGACGCCGCCCACCGCGCCGAGGATAAAGACGCCGACGGCCTTGTGTCGCTGCTGACCCCCGTCATCAAAGGCTTCCTGACCGACCAAGGCTACGATATGACCGTGAAGGCCCAGCAGGTCTACGGCGGCCACGGCTATATCGAAGAATGGGGCATGTCCCAGTTCACCCGCGACGCCCGCATCGCCCAAATCTACGAAGGTGCCAACGGCGTCCAGGCGCTCGACCTCGTGGGCCGCAAACTGGCCCAAGACGGCGGCAAACATGTGATGGCGTTCTTCGATCTGGTCAAAGGCTTCATCAAGGACAACGCGGGCCAAGATGCCGAGTTCGACGCGGCCTTCCTCGACCCACTCAAGGCGGCCAGCAAAGACCTTCAATCGGCGGGCATGTACTTCATGCAGAACGGCATGAAGAACCCCAACCACGCGCTAGCCGGATCCAACGACTTCATGCATATGTTCGGCCATGTCTGCCTTGGCCTGATGTGGGCCAAGATGGGTCTGGCGGCGAAAGAAGCATTGAAGAACGGCAGCGGCGACGCCACGTTCTATGAGACGAAGCTGGCCACAGGGCGCTACTATATGGCACGGCAGCTGCCCGCCACGGCGTTGCACCTGACCCGCATCCAATCGGGCGCGGATACTGTCATGGCGCTGGAGGCCGCAAACTTCTAAAACGGGTGGTGGGGGCCTGTCCCCCACCCTGCCCAACACCCGGAGAGACCATGCCCAAACGCTTCCGCCTGACCCGCCGCTTCCCCGTCGCCATGACCGAAGAAGGCTACCGCAGGCTCAAGAAGTTCAGCACGGATGCAGGTCTTGATGAAGGGGAAGCGCTGTCGTTCCTGTTCGAGAATTTCAACTCGGTCATGAACGAAGAAAACCTGACCGCGCGGCTGCGCCTGTTCAACGCCGAACTGGAAAGCCGCAAACGCTGAACCCTGGGGAGGGGCGGATGACGCAAGGCAAAACATCCAGCTGGATGACCGACGAACACCAGATGATCGCCGATATGACGGCGCAGTTCATCAACGCCGAATGGGCGCCCAAGTTCGAGAAATGGCGCAAGCAAGGCCAGATGGACCGCGAGACTTGGGCACAGGCGGGTGAACTCGGCCTGCTCTGCCCCTCGGTGCCCGAAGAATATGGTGGTGCCGGCGGTGATTTCGGCCACGAAGCCGCCATCCTGATCGAAGGCTCCCGCGCCAACCTCGCCTCGTGGGGCCACGGCATCCACTCCGGCATCGTGGCGCATTACATCCTCGCCTATGGCACCGAAGATCAAAAGAAACGCTGGCTGCCCAAGATGGTCTCGGGCGAGTTGGTCGGCGCGCTGGCCATGACCGAACCCTCTACCGGATCGGACGTGCAGCGGATCAAAACCAAGGCAATTCGCGACGGCAACGCCTATAAGCTCTCGGGCCAAAAGACCTTCATCACCAATGGCCAGCACGCCAATCTGATCATCGTCGCCGCCAAAACCGACCCCAAGGAAGGGTCCAAGGGCGTCTCCCTCGTTGTCGTCGAAACCGACGGAGCGCAGGGTTTCCAGCGCGGCCGCAACCTCGACAAGATCGGCCTGCACGCCGCCGACACCTCGGAACTGTTCTTCGACAATGTCGAAATTCCACCAGAAAACATCCTCGGCCAAGACGAAGGCCAAGGCTTCTACCAGATGATGCAACAACTCCCGCAAGAGCGCCTGATCATCGGCTGCGGTGCGGTCGGCGCCATGGAAGGCGCCGTGGCGCGCACGATTCAATACTGCAAAGAACGCGAAGCCTTCGGCGGCCCGCTGACCCAGTTCCAGAACACCCGGTTTCAACTGGCCGAAGTGAAAACCAAGACTGCCGTATCGCATGCTTTCCTCGACGAATGCATCACCGAACACCTGCGCGGGGAACTCAGCGTCGATAAGGCCGCAATGCAGAAATATTGGCTCACTGACACCCAAGGGGAAGTGCTCGATGTCTGCTTGCAACTGCACGGTGGCTACGGCTTCATGCAGGAATATGCGGTCGGCGAAATGTGGGCCGACGCGCGGGTGCAGCGCATCTACGGCGGCACCAACGAGATCATGAAGGAACTGATCGCGCGCAATCTCTGACCGCGCGCCCAGCCCCGGCCGCCGCGCAGAGGTATTTAAGAAAGGATGAAAATAAGGGCGCAAGACCCCCTCTTCATCCTTTTACCAAATACCGTCCGACCGTGCCGCGAACGACGACAGATTAAGGAGGAATGATACATGACCATCCAGCTTTACTGCTTTGGCGAATCCGGCAACGCCTATAAGGCCGCGCTTGCCTTGGAACTCTCTGGCTTGGACTGGGAGCCGGTGAAGGTCGACTTTTTCGGCGGCCAGACGCGGCAGCCCGACTATCGCGCGCAGATCAACAACATGGGCGAGGCCCCGGTGATGATCGACGGCGATCTCCGGCTCACGCAATCGGGCGTGATTCAGGATTACGTCGCGGAAAAGGCGGGCAAATTCGGCGGCGGCGACGCGACGGAACGGCGTGAAATAATGCGTTGGGTGCTATGGGATAACCACAAGCTGAGTGGTGTTGCTGGGATGACTCGTTTCTTGATGAATTTCCTGCCCGAAGACAAACGCCCCGCCGAGGTTATTGCCTTTAGCCAAGGGCGGCTCAAGGCGGCGTACGGCGTGCTGAACGACCATCTCGACGGCCGCGATTGGATCGTGGGCGACGAATTGACCAACGCGGACCTTAGCTGCTGCGGGTATCTTTATTACCCCGAGCCTTTTGGCTTTGACCGCAGCGACTGGCCCCATATCGACGCGTGGCTCACGCGTTTGAGCGAAACACCGGGCTGGAAGGCCCCATACGACCTGATGCCCGGCAGCCCTGCTGACCGCGCCTGACCCTCGGAGGACATGAACATGACCCAAGACGTTTACATCTACGACGCGATCCGCACCCCACGCGGCAAGGGCCGCAAGGACGGCGCGCTGCATGAAGTCACCTCGCTGCGGCTGTCGGCACAGACATTGAACGCGCTGAAAGAGCGCAACAACCTTGAAGGTCATGCCGTTGAGGACGTGATCTGGGGCAACGTCACGCAGGTGATGGAACAGGGCGGCTGTCTGGCACGCTCGGCGGTGCTGGCTTCCGATTTGGACGAGCGTATCCCCGGTTTGGCCATCAACCGTTTCTGTGCCTCCGGCATGGAAGCCGTGAACCTTGCCGCCAACCAAGTCAAAGGCGGCGCGGGCAATGGTTATATCGCTGGCGGTGTCGAGATGATGGGCCGTGTCGCGATGGGCGCTGACGGTGCCGCGATTGCCGTGGACCCGACGCTGGCGATGGAGAAATACTTCGTGCCGCAGGGTATTTCGGCCGATATCATTGCCACCGAATTCGGTTTCACCCGTGACGAGGCCGACCAGTTGGCCATGCAGTCCCAGCAGCGCGCGGCGCGGGCTTGGGAAGAGGGCCGCTTTGACAAATCCGTCATCACCGTACGTGATCAGAACGGCCTCGCGATCCTTGACCGTGACGAATACATGCGCCCGCAGACCGACATGCAGTCGCTTGGCGGCCTGAACCCGGCGTTCCAGCAGATGGGCGAAGTGATGCCCGGCTTCGACAAGGTCGCGCTGATGAAATACCCGCATCTGGAGCGGATCAACCACATCCACCACGCGGGCAACTCGTCGGGCATCGTCGACGGTGCTGCGGCTGTTTTGATCGGCAACAAAGAGTTCGGCGAGCAGCACGGGCTGAAGCCCCGCGCCCGCATCCGCGCCACCGCCAAGATCGGCACCGATCCCACCATCATGCTGACCGGCCCCGTGCCGGTGACCGAGAAGATCCTCAAGGACAACGGCATGACCATCGGCGACATCGATCTGTTTGAGGTCAACGAGGCTTTTGCCGCCGTGGTCCTGCGCTTCATGCAGGCCTTTGATGTGGACGACAGCAAAGTGAACGTGAATGGCGGCGGCATCGCCATGGGCCACCCTCTGGGCGCCACCGGTGCCATGATCATCGGCATTCTGCTCGATGAGATGGAGCGCGCTGACAAGGAAGTGGGGCTCGCCACGCTCTGCATCGCCTCCGGCATGGGTGCCGCCACCATCATCGAGCGCGTGTAAGCCGCGTAAGGGAGCAAGAGAATGACCGATTTTACATTGATTAAAGACGCCGACGGCATCGCCACGATCACATGGGACGTGCCGGACAAAAGCATGAACGTGATGTCCTTTGACGGGTTGCGCGATCTGGAGAAGCATATCGACGACGCGCTGGCCGATGACGCCGTGAAGGGCATCGTCATCACCTCGGGCAAGGAAGGGTCTTTCGCCGGGGGGATGGACCTGAACCTGCTGGCCAAGATGAAGGAAGACGCGGGCGACGATCCGGCCAAGGGGCTTTTCGAGGGCACGATGCAGATGCACGCTCTGCTGCGCAAGATCGAGCGCGCGGGCATGGACCCCAAGACCAACAAGGGCGGCAAGCCCGTGGCCTGCGTGATCCCCGGCACCGCCGCGGGCATCGGGCTGGAACTGCCGCTGGCCACGCACCGCACCTTTGCGGCGGATAACCCGAAGGCGCGGATTGGCCTGCCGGAAATCCTTGTGGGCATCTTCCCCGGGGCCGGTGGCACCACGCGGATGGTGCGCAAGCTCGGCGCGATGGCGGCCTCGCCCTTCCTCTTGGAAGGCAAAATGGTCGCCCCTGCTGCTGCCCAGAAGGCCGGCATTATTGATGAGGTCAGCGAAGACCCGGTGGCCGCGGCGCGCGACTGGGTGCTGAATGCCAAGGACGCCGATATGGTGAAGCCGTGGGATGCCAAGGGTTATAAAATGCCCGGCGGCGCGCCTTATCATCCGGCGGGTTTCATGACCTTTGTCGGGGCCAGTGCGATGGTCAACGGCAAGACACAGGGCGTTTACCCGGCGGCCAAGGCGCTTTTGTCGGCGGTCTACGAAGGCGCGCTGGTGCCTTTCGACACGGCTCTGAAAATCGAAGCGCGTTGGTTCACCAATGTGCTGATGAACCCCTCCTCAGGCAATATGATCCGCTCGCTCTTCCTTAACAAAGAAGCGCTTGAGAAAGGTGCCGTGCGCCCCGAAGGCGTGCCGGACCAGCGCGTGAAGAAACTGGGCGTGCTGGGTGCGGGCATGATGGGCGCGGGCATTACGCTGGTGTCGGTTCAGGCGGGCATCGAGGTCGTGCTGATCGACCAAACCCAAGAAGCCGCCGACAAGGGCAAGGCCTATTCCGCGAGCTATTTCGACAAGGGCATCGCCCGGAAGAAATCGACCGAAGAGAAGAAGGCCAAAGCGCTCGACTTGATCACCGCGACCACCGATCTGGATGCGCTCAAGGGCTGCGACCTGATCATCGAAGCGGTGTTTGAAGACCCCAAGGTCAAGGCCGAGATGACCCAGAAGGTCGAAGCCGTGATCTCCGAGGATTGCATCTTTGCCTCCAACACCTCGACCCTGCCGATCACCGATCTGGCGAAGGCGTCGAGCCGTCAGGAGCAGTTCATCGGCATCCACTTCTTCTCTCCGGTCGAGAAGATGTTGCTGGTGGAAATCATCAAGGGCGCTGAGACCGGCGACCGGGCCGTGGCCAAGGCGCTCGACTATGTGCGCCAGATCCGCAAGACCCCAATCGTGGTCAACGACGCGCGCTTTTTCTACGCCAACCGCTGCATCATTCCCTACATCAACGAAGGTGTGCGCATGGTGCAGGAGGGTGTTGAGCCTGCGCTGATCGAGAATGCGGCCAAGCTCGTCGGCATGCCGCTTGGGCCATTGCAGTTAATGGATGAGACCTCGATCGATCTGGGCGCCAAGATTGCCCGTGCCACCAAGGCGGCGATGGGGGCAGACTATCCCAACGACGATATCGACCCGCTGGTGTTCTGGATGGAGAAAGAGGGCCGTCTGGGCCGCAAAGCGAACGCCGGTTTCTACAGCTATGACGCCAAGGGCAAGCGGATCGGTCTGTGGCAGGGCATGGGCGACAAATACCCCGTGGCCGAGGAACAGCCCGATCTGATCGAAGTGCAGCACCGTTTGCTGTTCTCGCAGACGCTGGAAGCCGTGCGCGCGCTGGAAGAAGGCGTGTTGATGGACATCCGCGAGGGTGACGTCGGTGCGATCCTTGGCTGGGGCTTTGCGCCTTGGTCCGGTGGGCCGCTGAGCTGGCTTGATATGATCGGCGCGCCCTATGCGGCGGAGCGTTGTGATCAGTTGACCGAGAAGTTCGGTGAGCGGTTTACTTGCCCCGAGTTGCTGCGCGAGATGGCCCAGAAGAACCAAAGCTTCTACGGGCGGTTCAACCCGGACGCCAGCAAGGCAGCATAAGAGATCGGGGCGCTTCGGCGCCCCTTTTTCGTAGAGGTATGAGGGCCATCGCCTGCCCGCGGGTCGGCGATCCAAGGTGGCCTCGTGCCACTTTATGGCGCAGCAGTGATGTGTGCCCGCAAAGTACCGCCCAGCCTCGCCAAATCGCCTACCCGGGGGGCGGGCAGGCGATGGCCCGGCGCCTGCGGCTTGATTCCGGGCCTAGGGGCCGTCGTCAGCGTAGCCAAATCGCGCGATATCCTCGGCGCAAACCTCCGCCACAATATCGCGCAACTCAGGCGTATAGGCCGCAGCCCCTGCTGAGGCATTCACTCGCGGCAATTCCAATTCAAAACCCAGATGCTCGAACAACGGCTGCGCATCCGCTGGGAAATACTCCAACCGGATATAGAGATTACAGTGTTCCCGCCCCGCCGCATCCGCCATATACCGCCGCGCGGGCCAAGCGCGCAGGCTGGCCCGCGTCTGCGGATGCCGCAAAAACCTCGCGAAATCCGACTGCTTCGCCAGACCCACCGCCGGATGATCAAACCCCTGCCCGCGCAGCCAGCGGTAATAGCTCGCCACCCGGTCCCAAGGGTTGCGCACCAGCGTGAAACAAAACAGCCCCTCCAACTCCTCAGGCCGCAGCAGCCCGTCGGCATCCGCCAGCGTTGAGTGCTTCCAGAGCCGCCCCGCCGCCTGCACGCCCTGCAACCGCCGCCGTCGCTTTAGCGCCTTCGGCGTGTCACCCAGCATCAGGTCGTCCTTCATCGCCCGCCCTTCCAAAGCCAGCGCGAGCGAGGTGCCCCCCGTTTTGGGGATATGCACAAAGACATAGCGACGGCCCCGGCTGATGATCACTCCACCGCCTCCGGCGCGCGCAAGGTAGACGGCTCATCACTGCGCAGCGCGATCACCGCCCCCGCCAGTGCAATCAACGCCATGCCCGCAAAGCCCATGGGCGGCACCTGCTGGTCCCATAGGACATAGGCCCAGAAGCTGGCGAAAATCAGCAGGGAATACTCAAAAATCGCCACATGACCGGCCTCGCCCAATTGGTAGCCGCGCACCAGAAACCCGATGCCGATGAGCGAGCCTACCGCCTGCACCGCGATCCAGAACCACATCGCGCCATCCAGCGGCCCCCATGTGCGGCTGACGAAACCTTCGGGCCCTGCCACCTCCGCACCCGGCAAAATCATGACACCGATGCCGCCCATGACCGCCAACATGCCGAAAAAGCCTGCGGTCATGACCATCGTGCTCTCCCCCTCGCACCATGCCCGCGTCGCCACGGCGCCGATCGCATAGAGCGCCCCGGCCAAGAGCGGCAGAAAGGCCACGGGGTCAAGATCGCTCGGGTCGGGGCGGATCACCATCAACGCTCCGGCAAAGCCCACCGCCACGGCCCCCCACCGCCATGGCCCGACACGCTTGCCTTGGAACAGGGCCGAGATCATCAGCACGAAGAGCGGCGAGGTGAAAAGCCCGGCCACCACCACGCCGATGGGCAAAAAGGCCAGACAGCCGAAATAGATCAACATGGCCCCGGCCTGAAATAGGCTACGCCCCGCCACGGCCCAGAACCGCCTTGGCCGCAGGATGCCGAAACCAAGGGCTGCCAGCACCATCAGAATGGCCACCGCCATAACACCGCGCACGAAATGAAACTGCCAGAGCGAGCCGCGCTCGGTTATGAAGGGAACAAAGTTATCCGTAAGCCCCAAAGCCGCCATACCGCTTACGGCGCAAAGCGCCGCCAAGCCTGATTTCACCGCTGCGTCTTGCATCTGCCCTCCTTTTCGCTCCTGCCCTCTTTTCAAAGTCACGTCCCGGCAGCAATACTCAACCCCAAATCGCAACCAATGCCTTGGGAGGGGTCACATGGGGTGGATGACGGATGAGCGCGGGCTTGAAAAATGCGCAGCGAATTTTGTGGCGCTAACGCCACTGTCGCATCTGCGCCGGGCGGCAGAGGTCTTTGCCGGGCAAACCGCGGTGATCTACGGTGACCACCGCGTCACCTATGCCCAGTACCATGACCGCTGCACCCGCCTTGCCGCCTTGTTGGCCGAGATCGGCGTGGCTCCGGGCGACGTGGTCGCGACCCTGATCCCCAACCTGCCCGCGCAGGCCGAGGCGCATTTTGGCGTGCCTGCCTGCGGGGCCGTGCTCAACACCATCAACATTCGCCTCGACCCTGAAACGGTGGCCTATATCCTCGACCACGGAGGGGCCAAGGTGCTGCTCGTCGATACCGAATTCCTGCCGCTGGCTGAAGACGCCTGCGCGCGGATGGACGGCACATGCCCTGCGATCATCGAAGTGCCCGACCCCGCCGTCGGCCTCCCTCCCAGCGGGCGGCATCCGCAATACGAAGACCTGCTGGCCGAGGCCAATCCGAACTTTAGCTGGGTCATGCCCGACGACGAATGGGAAAGCCTCGCGCTGAACTATACCTCCGGCACCACCGGGCGGCCCAAGGGCGTGGTCTATCACCACCGCGGGGCCTACCTGATGACCATGGGCACGGTGATCTCTTGGCAGATGGTCCTGCGCCCGGTTTTCATGCAGATCGTGCCGCTGTTTCACTGCAACGGCTGGAACCACACTTGGATGATGCCGCTCTTGGGCGGCACGCTGGTCTGCTGCCGCGACATCACGGCGGGCGCGATCTATGACGCCATCGCGGATCACGGCGTCACCCATTTCGGCGGTGCGCCCATCGTGCTGAACATGCTGGTCAACGCCAGCGCAGAAGACCGCCGCGCCTTCGATCACCGCGTCGAGGTTTTCACCGCAGGCGCGCCGCCAGCCCCCGCAACCCTGTCGAAGATTGAGAAACTGGGTTTCAACGTCACGCAGGTCTACGGGCTGACCGAGACCTTTGGCCATGTCACCGAATGTCTGTGGCAAGGCGATTGGGACGGGCTGCCCGAAGCTGAGCGCGCCGGGATCAAAGCCCGCCAAGGCATCGCCATGCCGATGATGGAAGAGATCACGGTGATGGACGCCGAGATGGCCCAGACCCCGCGCGATGGCACCGCACAGGGCGAAATCATGATCCGCGGCAATG
Organism: Sulfitobacter sp. HI0027; assembly: GCF_001634775.1. NCBI lineage: Bacteria > Pseudomonadati > Pseudomonadota > Alphaproteobacteria > Rhodobacterales > Roseobacteraceae > Sulfitobacter > Sulfitobacter sp. HI0027. The sequence continues at coordinate 10,827 of NZ_LWER01000153.1, read as the reverse complement.
CGGTGATGAAAGGCTACCTCAAAAACCCCGCGGCCACCGCCGAAGCCTTTGCGGGCGGTTACTTCCATTCCGGCGACATCGCGGTGCAGCATCCCGACGGCTATATCCAGATCGCCGACCGCGCCAAGGACATCATCATCTCCGGCGGAGAGAACATCTCGAGCGTTGAAGTCGAAGGCGTGCTGATGGGCCACGGCGCGGTCAATCTGGCTGCCGTGGTGGCCCAACCGCATGAAAAATGGGGCGAGGTGCCCTGCGCCTTTGTCGAGTTGAAGCCGGGGTCGGAGGCCAGCCAAGAGGCGCTGATCGCCTTTGCCCGCGAACGTCTTGCCGGGTTCAAAACGCCCAAGCGGGTGATTTTCGGGGAGTTGCCCAAGACCTCCACCGGGAAGATCCAGAAGTTTGAACTGCGCAAGCAGGCGGCGGACCTCTAAGGCGGGGCATTATGTCACCTGCCATTGCTGATCCCGCAGCGCGTGGTAGAGTGGCGAAAACTGACAGGCCCGCAGCAGAACCCCATGACCGCCTTGACAAAATACGCCCGGCTCGAAGCGACGGGCCTTTGGCGCGCCACGCCCGATGCGCAGCGGCGCGAGGTGATCGTCTCTATCGGTGATGCGACACTGGTGATCAGCGATCTCAAAGATCAGGCGCTGACCCATTGGTCGCTGGCTGCCGTCGACAGGACCAATCCCGGCCAGACCCCCGCGCTCTATCATCCGGACGGCGATCCGGGAGAGACGCTGGAACTGCCCGACAATGAAACCGAGATGATTGAGGCCATCGAAAAGCTGCGCCGCGCCATTAACCGCAGCCGTCCGAAGCCGGGCCGCTTGCGGTGGGTGGGCATGGTCGCCTCTGTCGCCGTGGTGGCGGCGCTGGCGGTCTTTTGGATGCCCGGCGCGCTGCGCGATCACGCGATCAAAGTGGTCCCCGAGGTCAAGCGCGTCTCCTTGGGCACGGCGCTGCTGAAGCGGCTTGAACGGGTGTCCGGCCCCGCCTGCGAAAGCCCCGGCGGCAGTGCCGCGCTGTCGCGGCTCACCAAACGCTTGGAGGTGGGGCGCGTGGCGATCCTGCCCGATATGACCCGCGCCAGCCTGCATCTGCCGGGGCGTCTTATCGTGCTCGACCGCGCGGTGCTGGAGGATTACGAAGAACCCGATGTTGCCGCAGGCTATGTGCTCACCGAAGATGTGGCACGCAGCGAACATGACCCGCTGCGCGCGCTGCTAGAGGCCGTGGGCCTGCGCGAAAACTTCCGCCTGCTGACCACCGGCGATATCTCTTCGGAAGCGCTGGACGCCTATGCCGAGCAACTGCTGATGCGCCCCGCCGCGACACCGAAAGTCGACGCCCAGTTGGCACGATTTGCCAAGGCCGAGTTGCGCAGCAAACCCTATGCTTTTGCCCGCGACATCACCGGCGAAAGCACCCTGCCCCTGATCGAAGGCGACCCGATGAACGGCAAGCTGACCGCGCCGCTGATGTCGGATGCCGATTGGCTGCGACTGCAAAGCATCTGCGGCGGCTGACTGAACGACCCGCCAATGAAAAGGCCAGCCGGGGAACACCACGGTTGGCCTTTTTTCTTGCTATCGCAACGCGCTTAGCGGCGCAGATAGGCGTCCCGGTATCCCGCCCGGCGCAGCTGACCAAGCGCCGCTTGGGCCGAGCCACCCGCGATGGGGCCCGCCTGAACGCTGTGATAGGTCTTGCCGCCGCGTGTCTGTTTGCCGATGCGGGCAGGCATGCCCATGGATGCGATCTGACGCGCCGCGCGCTGCGCATTGGCTGGGCTACCAAAGACACCAACCTGCACATAGCCTGCCTTGGTGCTGACCTGCGCCGCCGGGGCCGACCGGCTGGAATAGACCGGTGCAGCCTTAACCGGCGCGGTCTTCACCGGCGCTCTCTTGACGGGGCGGGCATCGCGGTGGATCGGCGCGGCATTGCGGTAGCGCAGAACACGTTTCACCACTTGGCCGTCCCGTTCAACAATCTTGACCACCCCCAGTTTGCGGCGCTGCGTTTCGATATCAAGATAGGGGTAGATCAGCGGCACTTTGGCGGTCACATCTTCGCCGGTGGCCTTGTTCACCAAACGGCGCGGCACGGTCTGGGTCCAGACCAGCAGCATATCGGCGCGGCCTTCCAAGGTCTGCTCGGCGCGGTGCGGGTTCAGACGGTCGTCCTCCCAGACCTTACGATAGCCGTGGGGAACTTTGACGTTTGTCGTGTTCAATCGGTTGATCGCCACATGTTTCGGCACGATCCGTGTCTGGGTGCCCACGGCCCGGGCAGGCGGCGCGCTGACCACCGGCGCGGCAACCACGGCGGGGGCGACGACACGTGCGGGCGCTGCGGCCACACCGGGCATCATCCCTGCACTACGGTAAGGCTGAGGGGCCGTGCCGCGCTGTGGGGTGGTGGGCGCAAGACGGCCTGTCACGATAGGTTCGGCCTGCGGGCCACAACGCACGCTATAGCCATCCCCGCGCCGCATATAGCGCTGCGACAGAGGCGAAGCGCCGGGGCAAGCGGTGACGAACCCAGCCGGTGCCGGAGCAGCCAGAGCGACGGGTTTGCTCGGCACCACGGGCACGGGGCGCGGTGCGGTTTCGCGCACGACTTTGGGGGCGGATGCGCGAACCGGGGCCGGAGCCACACGGCGCACCACCTTTTGCGGTGCGGGCCGGGCCACGGGGGCTTGCGGTTTCACCTTGGGCGCTTGCACTTCGGCGACGCGGGTCGGCGGCGTTTTGGCGGGGGCGGCTTCGACCTTGGTCTTCGCTGCTGTTGTCGCCTGTGCAGCCGCCACTTGCACGCCGTTCGTGGGCTGGAAACCACAGATCTGCTGGCGCGCGCGGCTCATGCGGGGCACCCATGACACATTGCCATCGATCCCTGCGCGGATGAACACACATCCCGCGCTGTCGACATATTGCTTGCCCTTGTAAGAGGACGGCGGAAATTCGGCAGGCTGGCTGCGGCTGTCTTGCGCTTGGGTCTGCGATCCGCCGACGCCCAAAGCGGCCACGATCACTGCCATGGCAATACTTTTGGTAAGTGTCATCTAATGCCCCCACACTATCTAGTAGAACGATGCCTCAGCGCGCGGCCTGAGTAAAGCACCACGCGCTGAATAGCGAAACTTACCGGATCACTTTGTGCCGAACATCCGGTCGCCCGCGTCGCCCAGCCCCGGAATGATATAGCCCTTCTCGTTCAGCGCCTCATCCAGCGAGGCCGTGACGATGCGCACGTCCGGATGCGCGGCCTTCATCGTGGCCACACCTTCGGGCGAGGCGAGCAGGCAAAGGAAGATGATGTTGGTGGCCCCGGCCTCTTTCAGCAGGTTGATCGCCGCGACCGAGGAGTTGCCGGTGGCCAGCATCGGATCCACAGCAATGACCAGACGATCTTCCATCGCCTCGGGCACCTTGAAGTAATACTGCACCGGCTGCAGCGTCTCTTCGTCACGGTAAAGACCAACAAAACCGACCCGTGCCGAGGGGATCAGCTCGAGCACCCCATCCATCAGCCCGTTGCCCGCCCGCAGGATCGAGATCAGCGCAAGCTTCTTGCCGTCGAGCGTCGGCGCGTCCATCTCCTGCATCGGGGTCTCAACCCGCTTGGTCGTCATCGGCAGGCCGCGCGTTACCTCATAGGCCAAAAGCTGGCTGATCTCGCGCAGCAACTGCCGGAAGGCGGCGGTCGAGGTGGTTTTGTCGCGCATGATGGTCAGCTTGTGCTGCACCAGCGGATGGTCAACGATCGTCAGATGATTGGGGGTATCGGTCATGCGGCAGGCTCCTTTATTTGCCTCGCTTCTAGCCGCACAAGCGCCCCGCTCGCAAGCAAAGGCTGCGCGGCTAGGCTGGCACCTCTACCCCCAGATGCCCGGCGACAAGCGCTGCCACATCAGCAAAACCGATCTGACCCAGCTCCCCTGCCCCGGTCCCGGCGACCAGCACCGGCACCCTTTCGCGCGTGTGATCGCTGCCTGCCCATGTCGGATCATTCCCGTGATCCGCCGTCACAATCAGCATGTCGCCCTCGCGCAGCGCGGCGATCACCCTGCCGATCTCGGTGTCGAACCACTCCAACGCGCGGGCATAGCCCGACACATCGCGGCGGTGACCATAAAGGCTGTCGAACTCCACGAAATTGGCAAAGGTCAGGCTGCCGTCTTCGGCCTCTTCCACCAGATCATGCAGGTGTTCCATCAGCTTGGCATCCGGCCCTTTGCGCAATTCATCAATGCCTTGCATGGTAAAGATGTCGCCGATCTTGCCCAGCGCATAGACCCGCCCACCGGCGTTTTGCACCCAATTGGTCAGCACCGGTTTGGGCGGGGGGATGGCGTAGTCTCGGCGGTTCGGAGTACGTGCGAATGCGCCCGGTTCGCCAGTGAAAGGCCGCGCGATGACACGGCCCACTTTCATCTCATGCAGGCGGGGTGCGATGTCTTCGCAAAGCTTCAGCAAACGGTCGAGGCCAAAGGTCTCTTCATGCGCGGCGATCTGAAAAACACTGTCGGCGGAGGTATAGCAGATCGGCCAGCCGCTTTCGCAATGCGCCGCCCCCAGCCGCTCAATGATCGCCGTGCCTGAGGCATGACAATTGCCCAAGATGCCATCGGTGCCTGCCAGCCGCGCGACCTCTTCAGTCAGGTCGGCCGGAAAGGCCGGTGTTTCATCCGGGAAGTATTGCCAAGCCCAAGGCACCGGCAACCCCGCCAATTCCCAATGACCCGAAGGGGTATCCTTGCCCTGCGAAACCTCCGTCGCAGCCCCCCAGAGGCCTTCGGGCGCAGCACTCAAACCCGGCGCCTCCATACCGCTGGCAAGCTTCAGGGCAGCGCCCAGACCCAACCGGTCAAGATTGGGCAGCGCAAGCGGTCCGCTCCGCCCCTCTTCGGCCTCTCCCGCGGCACAGGCCTGCGCGATATGGCCCAGCGTGTTGGCCCCGGTATCGGGCAAATCGCCGTTAAAGAACTCCCCCGCGTCCGGCGCGCCGCCGATGCCCACGGAATCGATCACGACCAAGAACGCACGTCCCATCAGCCGATCCTTTCCAAGATCAAATCCGGCGCTTTGACCGGCGTATCGCCAAGCGTGATTGCCGCCAGAACCGCCGCTTCCGCCGCATCCGCAGCCGCGTCCCCCGCCGCATGGATCAGCGCCAAGGGCTGGCCCGCACGGACCTCATCGCCCAAGCGCAGCACTTCCGACAGGCCTACTGCCGGGTCGATCTGGTCCGCCTCGACCACCCGGCCCCCGCCGAGATTGACCACCGCCATGCCGAGTGCCGCGCCGTCGATCGCGCTAACGTAGCCACCGCGCGGCGCGGGGACCGCTCGGATCACAGGGCCTTTGGGCAGGATGCGCTCCCAGTTTTCGGCGAAATCGGCAGGTGCGCCCATGGCGCTGAGCATTCGGGAGAAACGCTCCAACGCGCGCCCATCGGCGACCGCCGCGCGCAGGGCGCGGGCTCCGGCCTCGGCACTCGCGGCCAGACCGCCGTTGGCAAGAAGCCCACCGCCCAATGCGGCTGTCACATCAAGGATCGGCCCCGTCACCGCCCCGGTCAGCACCCGCATCACCTCGACCATTTCCAGCGCGTTGCCAAGGCTCGGCACCAGCGGCTGGTTCATATCACTGATCACCGCCGTCGTCGGGCAGCCCGCCGCCGTGGCGGTGCCGCTTAGTGCTTCGGCCAAGGCGCGCGCCTGCGACAGTTCCTTCATGAAAGCGCCCGAGCCGACCTTTACATCCAGCACCAGCCCATCCAGCCCAGCGGCGAGCTTTTTCGACAGGATCGAGGCGGTGATCAGATCGAGCGAATCCACGGTCGAAGTCATATCCCGCACCGCATAAAGCCGCCGATCCGCCGGGGCGATGTCGCCGCTGGCGCTGACGATGGCGCAGCCCACATCCCGCACGACCGCGCGAAACTGCACCTCTTCCAACTGGGTGCTGACGCCGGGGATCGCCTCCAGCTTATCCAGCGTGCCGCCCGTGTGCCCCAAACCCCGGCCCGAGATCATCGGCACGTAAGCGCCGCAAGCCGCCAGCGCCGGGGCAAGGATCAGCGACACGCAATCGCCCACGCCGCCGGTGGAGTGTTTGTCGAGCACCGGACCGTTCAAGTCCCAGTCCAACACCTGCCCCGAATCGCGCATCGCAAGGGTCAAGGCCACACGGCCCGGTTGGTCCAACCCGTTGAGGCAGATGCCCATGGCAAAGGCCCCGGCCTGCGCGTCGCTGACACGGCCATCGGCCAGCGCGCCTGCCATCCAAGTCAGCGCCTCTGCATCCAATGCCTCACCATGGCGCAGCCGCGCCAGAATATCCCGCGCGCTCATGCGGTTAACCCTGCATATGGGCAGCGCCAAAGGCCCCCGGCAGCAAATCGCCCATGGTCATCTGCTGCTCTTTGCCCGCCACGGTCGCCATGGTCACCGACACCTTGTCGCCCGAAAACTCCGCCAATTTCTGGCGGCAGCCACCGCAGGGCGTCACCGGCATATCGCTGCCCGCCACCACATAGACCTCGGCGATCTCACGCTCGCCCGCCGCGACCATCGCGGCAATCGCCCCGGCCTCGGCGCAGGTGCCCTGCGGGTAGGCCACGTTTTCGACATTGCAGCCGCTGAACACCGCGCCCGAGGCCGTGCGGATCGCCGCGCCGACCTTGAAATTCGAATAGGGCGCATGGGCGTTTTCCCGCACCAACACAGCCGCGTCGCGCAAATCAGTCATTAGGCTCTCCCTTTTCTCGGACTATAGAAAATTGCCCCGCCCTGTGCGATGCAAAACCACATGTCCCCTCAATCGCCTCTTAAAGCCTGCGCAAAATGGCCCGCAAGGGCGACGCTGGGGCAAAGCCACCCGCCGCCAAGACCGACCCGCCCAAATGCCGCTTTGCTTGCGCGCAAAAATTAGTTTAACGCTAAACCATTATTCGGGAGGAGCATGAACGATGTCCGACACCCCCAACTTGCGCCAAGCAGCATTGGACTACCACGAACACCCCCGGCCCGGTAAGCTGGAGGTCCGCGCGACCAAACCGCTGGCCAATGGCCGCGATCTGGCACGCGCCTATTCGCCCGGCGTGGCCGAGGCTTGTATCGAGATCAAGAACGACCCCGACACCGCCGCCCGCTACACCTCGCGCGGCAATCTGGTGGCCGTGGTCACCAATGGCACCGCGGTGTTGGGGCTGGGAAATATCGGCGCGCTGGCGTCGAAACCGGTGATGGAGGGCAAGGCCGTGCTCTTCAAGAAATTCGCCAATATCGATTGTTTCGACATCGAGCTGGACCAAGCCGACCCCGAAAAATTGGCCGAGATCGTCTGCGCGATGGAGCCGAGTTTCGGCGCGATCAACCTCGAAGACATCAAAGCCCCCGATTGTTTCGTCGTCGAGAAAATCTGCCGCGAGCGGATGAACATCCCCGTCTTCCACGATGACCAGCACGGCACCGCCATCGTCGTCGGCGCGGCAGCGAAAAACGCGCTGCATGTGGCGGGCAAAAAGTTCGAGGACATCAAGATCGTCTCGACCGGTGGCGGGGCGGCGGGGATCGCCTGCCTCAACATGCTGCTGAAACTGGGTGTAAAGCGCGAAAACGTCTGGCTCTGTGACATCAACGGGCTGGTCTATGAAGGCCGGACCGAGGACATGAACCCCAGCAAAGCGGAATATGCGCAGAAGTCCGACCTGCGCACGCTGGACGATGTGATCGACGGGGCGGACCTTTTTCTTGGCCTGTCGGGCCCCGGCGTGCTGTCGCCTGAAATGGTCGCGAAGATGGCCAAACGCCCGATCATCTTTGCGCTGGCGAACCCGACGCCCGAAATTCTGCCCGATCTGGCCCGCGCCGTGGCACCAGACGCGATCATCGCCACAGGGCGCAGCGATTTTCCCAACCAAGTCAACAACGTGCTCTGCTTCCCCTTCATCTTCCGGGGCGCGTTGGATGTGGGCGCGACCACGATCAACGACGAGATGAAGATCGCCTGTATCGACGGTATCGCCGCCCTCGCCCGCGCCACGACGAGCGCGGAGGCGGCAGCGGCCTATCAGGGCGAGCAACTGACTTTTGGCGCGGAATACCTAATCCCGAAACCCTTCGATCCGCGCCTCATTGGCGTGGTCTCTTCCGCCGTGGCCAGGGCCGCGATGGAGACGGGCGTGGCAGCGCGGCCCATCGAAGACCTCGACGCTTACAAACGCAAACTTGACGGGTCGGTGTTCAAATCCGCGCTAATTATGCGCCCGGTCTTCGAATCCGCCCGCTCCTCCCCCCGCCGTCTGGTCTTTGCCGAAGGCGAGGACGAGCGCGTGCTGCGCGCTGCGCAAGCGATCATCGAAGAGACGGTGGAACGGCCCATCCTCATTGGCCGCCCCGAGGTGATCGAACGGCGCATCGAAAAGGCCGGGTTGAACCTGCAACTGGGTCAAAACGTCGATCTGGTGAACCCCGAGAACGACCCCCGCTACCGCGACTATTGGGAGACCTATCACAGCCTGATGTGCCGTCGTGGTGTCAGCCCCGACATCGCCCGCGCCATCATGCGCACAAACACCACCGCCATCGGCGCGGTCATGGTGCACCGCGGAGAGGCCGACAGCCTGATCTGCGGCACCTTTGGCGAATTTGGCTGGCATCTGAACTACGTCAATCAGGTGCTGGGCCGCGACGGTTTCCGCCCGCACGGCGCTTTGTCGATGATGATTCTCGAAGACGGACCGCTGTTCATCGCGGACACCCAAGTGAACCTGCACCCCACCCCCGAACAGATCGCCGAGATCGCCATCGGGGCTGCCCGCCACGTCCGGCGCTTTGGCATTGAGCCGAAAGTCGCGCTTTGTTCGCAAAGCCAGTTTGGCAATCAGGGCGAAGGGTCGGGCAAGCGCCTGCGCGCGGCGCTGCAAATCCTCGACGCGGGCAACCACGATTTCGTCTATGAAGGCGAGATGAATATCGACACCGCGCTTGATCCAGAATTGCGCGCGCGGCTGCTGCCCTGCAACCGGATGGAAGGAGCCGCCAATGTGCTGGTCTTCGCCCATGCCGACGCGGCCTCGGGTGTGCGTAACATCCTGAAAATGAAGGGCGATGGACTTGAGGTTGGGCCGATCCTGATGGGGATGGGCAACCGAGCGCATATCGTCTCACCCTCGATCACCGCGCGTGGGCTGCTTAACGTGGGCGCCATCGCGGGCACCCCGGTCGCGCATTACGGCTAAGGCCCCAAACAAAACGCCGCCCCCTCAGGGGGACGGCGCTGCGTGTTCGGGAATAGGTTTATTTACGGGGCGTGGCGGGTTTGATGTCCGCGACGGAGGACGGGGCCTTGGCGGCGGGTTTTGCCGCGGCCTTGGCTTGCTTCTTCTTGTTGCCGATTTTGTCACCCATGGTCGGGCCCTTTGTTATGCGAGGGGCGCTGGCCTCATGCCGCGCCTGAACTCATCATGGCAAAAAGCGCGCCCCACGCTGATCCGTTTTCGACCGAGATGTCGCAAAAGGCGCGCCGCCCCGAGAGGCGGCGCAATGCCGCTTAGAACCGCCAGTTAAACGCGCGGCTCACGCCGATGCGCATGGTCCATTGATCATCAGAACCGGCCTGCGTGATCGGGCTGTCGGCGGCGTCATTCAGCAGACGTTGATAGGCCACGGCCCCCTCAAGCGCCCATGCCTCATCCAGACGGTAGGTCGCTTGCACTTCGACGCCCGCGCCCAGCAGACCGCCTTCGGCCTCATAGGCCGCCAAGGTCGGTGTGGCCGTGTCGACGCCGAAATAAGTGTCGGCGTAGGTGTCATTGCCAAGGCTGAAACGCGGGCCTGCAGTGATGGTCCAACGCTCATCGGGGCGGAAAATTACGTCAGCGCCGATGTCGCCGGTCACGCCTTCATGCCCGCCAAACCCTTGGCGCACTTTGCCGAAGACCTGCCAGTTCACCTCGCGGTAGACCACGCCAAAGCCCAGTTCGACCGCCGCATCGATGTCCTCAAGCCCCGCCAGTTCGGGGTGATCGGAACTGTCACGCTCGCCCAGATAGCGGAACGCGCCGGTAAAGCCGAAACCGGTTTTGGGCGCTTCACCGATGTTGGTGCCGATCTTGCGCCCGCCCCATTCGAGCGAGCCAAAGGTAAAGGCCAAATCCGGCGTCGCGCGGTAGCTGCTGGCGCCCGGATAATCCGGTGCCGCCCCCACCCCGCCGCGCAGGGCGAAGTTGAAGGAACGGTCCTGCGCCGCAACCGGCAGCGCGGCAACCATGGCGAGGCAGGAAGCAAGGGGCAGAGAAAGGGCGAGACGCATGTGGGCAGGCTCCAAAGGTAATAGGGTTTCGGGGCAATCTAGCATGACGCGCCGCAACTGACAGGAACAATAGCGATCCGCTTGCCGAAATCTTTCTAAGCGGCCAGAGTGGCTGGAAATATTTGCGCGTCAGTACAGCTATACCCGGCCCGCGGGTTTGCCGCACAGTGCAACAGGAGGAGGAACACCATGGGATACCGTGACACCTACGACCGCTGGCAGGCCGATCCGGAAGCCTATTGGCTGGAGCAGGCCGAGGCGATCGATTGGGACATCGCGCCGACGCGCGCGCTATATGACCGGGGCGACCATATCTATGAGTGGTTCGCGGATGCCAGTGTAAACACCTGCCACAACGCTGTGGACCGCCATGTCGAACAGGGCAACGGCAAGCGCGTGGCGATCATCTATGACAGCCCGATCACTGGCAATAAATCGACCCTGACCTATAGCGAGTTGCAGGCCCATGTTGCCTCGCTCGCCGGGGCGCTGGTGG
>NZ_LWER01000152.1:0-44989 GCF_001634775.1 Sulfitobacter sp. HI0027 | reverse complement strand
GGGGGGTGATGTTTCTCAGCCAGCTCGGCATTGCGGTGCCCGCCTTCTGGCTGTCGATCCTGCTGGTGATGCTCTTTGCGGTGAAGCTGCGCTGGCTGCCGCCCGGGGGCTTTGCGGGCTGGGACGATCCGGTCGCTGCGCTGCGCTCGCTCATTCTGCCCACGGTGGCGCTGGCACTGGTACAGTCGGCGGTGCTGGCACGGGTCACGCGGTCTTCGGCGTTGGAGGTGATGCGGCTGGACTTCGTGCGCACCGCGCGGGCCAGTGGGTTGTCGCGGCGGCGGGTGCTTTGGCGGCATGTGCTGCCCAATGCGCTGGTGCCGATCGTGACCATCGTGGGCATGCAATTCGCCGCGTTGGTCACCGGCACCATCGTGATTGAGAACGTCTTTTACCTGCCGGGGCTGGGGCGGCTGATTTTTCAGTCCATCGCCAACCGTGACCTGCCCACGGTGCAGGCGCTGGTGATGCTTTTCGCCGCCATCGTGGTGACGGCGAATTTCGTGGTCGACCTGCTTTACGTGGTCATCGACCCCCGGCTGAAGGCCCGAGCATGAGGCCGCTTCCGGCGAATTTTCTGCTGGGCGCGGTGCTGGTCACCCTCGTGGTTGGGGTGGCGGCGCTGTCGCTGATCTGGACCCCGCATGACCCGCAGACGATGTCGATCTCGACCAAATTCGCGCCGCCTTCGGCAGAGCATTGGCTAGGCACCGATCAGTTGGGCCGCGACGTGGTGGCGCAACTGATGGCGGCGGCGCGTAATTCGATGACCGTGGCGCTGGTGGCGGTGCTGCTGGGCGGCAGCATCGGTGTGGCGCTTGGCCTGCTCGCCTCGGCACTCGGCGGCTGGGTCGAGGATGCGGTGATGCGGCTGGCCGATCTGGGCTTCGCCTTTCCCGCGCTGCTCTTTGCGATCATGCTGGCGGCGGTCTTTGGGCCGTCGCTGACCAATGCGGTACTGGCGATCTCATTCATCAACATCCCCATCTTCGCCCGCGTCACCCGTGCCTCTGCCAACCAAATCTGGACGCGCGATTATGTCGCCGCGGCACGCGCGGCGGGGCGGGGGCGCTTTGCGATCAGCCGCGATCACATCCTGCCCAATATCGCCGCCGCAATCATCGTGCAGGCCACCATCGAGTTTGCCGTAGCGATTTTGGCCGAAGCGGCGCTGAGCTATCTCGGCCTTGGCGCACAGCCGCCCGCCTCAAGCTGGGGGCGGATGTTGTCGGAGGCGCAGACCTTGATGTATCTCGCCCCGCAACTGGCGATCTATCCCGGCCTTTGCATCGTTGTGGCGGTGCTGGGGTTCGGCCTTCTGGGCGACGGGCTGCGCGATATCACCGACCCGAGACTGGCGCGCGCGCGATGATCGAACTCAGCAATCTCTCGGTCCATTTCGGCCATGCGGCGGCGCTGCGTGATGCCAATCTGGTGATCGAGCGCGGCGACCGCTTGGGTGTCGTGGGTGAAAGCGGTTCGGGCAAGACGCTTCTGGCCCTGTGCCTGATGGGCATGGCCCCCGACAGCGCGCGCCTGACCGGACAGCTTCGCATCGACGGGCAGGATATGGCCCGCGCGGCCGAGCGGGACTGGCAGAGGCTGCGCAGCCGCCGCGTCGCGATGGTGTTTCAGGAGCCGATGGCGGCGCTCAACCCGCTGCGGCGGGTGGGCGACACGGTGATGGAGCCGATGTTATTGCATGATGGCCTGACGCGCCGCGCGGCCCGCGCCCGCGCGCTGAGCCTGTTCGAAGAGGTGGGCATTCCCGACCCAAATCGACGCCTGCGGCAATTCCCGCATGAGATGTCGGGCGGGCAGCGCCAGCGGGTGCTGATCGCGCTGGCCTTGGCCTGCAATCCGATGCTGCTGATCGCGGATGAGCCGACCACGGCGCTGGATGCCAATGTCGCGCTGCGGATCACCGACCTGTTGCAACGGCTCGCGCGGGAGCGGCAAATGGCGCTGGTTTTCATCAGCCATGACCTTGCCGCCGTGGCGCGCGCCACCGAAGATATTGTGGTGATGTATGCTGGCGATATGGTTGAGCGGGGCCGCACGGCAGAGGTGCTTGGCGCGCCCGCGCATCCCTATACCAAGGGGCTCTTGGGTGCGCGGCCCGATGCCGGTGTGGCAGGGCGGGATGCCCAAGGAAAGCGCCGCAGGCTGCCGACCATTCCCGGCACTGTGCCGCCGCTGCATGCGCTGCCGTTGGGCTGCCGTTTCTCGGGGCGCTGCCCGGCTGAGCTGCCCCATTGCGCCACGCAGCGCCCGGCCTTTGCGCAGACTGAAACGGGGCGCGGCGCCGCCTGTCATTTGCTGACGGAGCCGCGGCATGACTGACGCGCCGCTCTTGCAGGTCCGCAACCTGACCCGCCGCTACAAGCTGCCGCGTCAAAGCCTGCTGCGCGCCCCGCCGGTGCTGACCGCGCTGGAGGGGGCGGCGTTTTCGCTGCACGCGGGCGAGACCTTGGGCGTGGTCGGCGAAAGCGGTTCGGGCAAATCGACATTGGCGCGGCTCATCATGGCGTTTGAGCGCCCGGACGCGGGGGAGGTGCTGTTTCAAGGGCGCGATCTGCATGAGCTTCGGGGCGAAGAGCTGCGCCGGCTGCGGCGCGGTTTTCAGATGGTGTTTCAAGACCCTTTCGGCTCGCTCAACCCGCGCCGCCGCATTGGCTGGTCCATCGCCGAGCCTCTGCGCGCCAATGGCGAGACGGAGAATATTACCCATCGCGTCGCCGAAGCCTTGGCGCAGGTCGGGCTGCATCCAGCCGACGCAGGCAAATATCCGCATGAATTCTCGGGCGGGCAGCGCCAGCGCATCGCCATCGCCCGCGCCATCATCACCCGCCCCGCGCTTTTGGTCGCGGATGAGGCGGTCTCGGCCCTTGATGTCTCGGTTCAGGCGCAAATCCTTAATCTTCTGATGGACCTGCAAGATGATCTGGGCCTCGGGATGGTGTTCATCAGCCATGACCTCGCGGTGGTGGGGGCGGTCTGTGACCGGGTGCTGGTGCTGCAGCACGGTAAAACGCTTGAGAGCGGTGCGGCCGCTGATGTGTTGCGCGCGCCCAAGCACCCTTATACGAAAACCCTGCTGACAGCCGCAGGAGTACGCCCATGACCCGTTTCGTCCACCTGACCGACCTGCATATCTCGCACCCCGATTTGGCCGACCCGCATCTGCAAAGCGACACGCCCGCCACCCTGCGCCGCGTGGTTGAGGTGATCAACGCGATGGACCCGCAGCCCGACTTTGTCGTGGCCAGCGGCGATCTGACCAATCAGGGCGACCGGGAAAGCTATGCGCTGGTGCACGAGATCACGGCCCCGCTGAAAGCGCCGCTGGTGATGGCCCTTGGCAACCACGACAAACGCGCCGGTTTTAACGCGGTCTTTGCGCCGGGGCTGGCTGATGCGCCCTATTTCCACGACGCGCCGCAGGGTGATCTGCATGTTATTGCGCTGGACAGCAGTGTACCGGGCAAGGTGGCCGGGGCGCTGGATGACGCGCAGTTCGAGTTTCTACAGGCAGCGCTGCAGCGTCACCCCGAACTGGCGAAACTCTTGGTCATTCACCACCCGCCGCGCATTGATCCCGAAGCGCTGGCGTGGGGCAGTTTGGATAAGGCCAGCAGCGCGCGTTTGGCTGCAATGTTAAAGGGACAGCATATGGCGGGGATCCTTTCGGGCCATGTGCATGTGAACCGGGTGAGCCATTGGCACGGCATCCCGGTGGTGATCTCCAACGGGCTGCATTCTACCATCGATCTGACCGAAACCCGCGATTTGCGCATCGTTGAGGGCACCGGATTCGGGATCTGCGAATGGCATCCCAGCGGGCTGAGTGTTTCTTTCGCGCCGCTTGACCCGACGGCGCGTGAATTGGCGCGGATTGATCGTGAGCAGCTAAAATCCTTTGAATAGAACAGCAACCGCCGCGCAAAGTCGTCGCTATAGGCCCCATGCTGCGCCGCAGTAAAAAAATTTTTGTTGACCCTCAACTTTTTTACTCGCACACAACGAGAGACGAAATGGCTGCGCCCGGCGCAAGATCGGGCCGCTGTTCACGGGGAGGGTGAATTTGCCGACTGCCAATGGCGACAGTGTATCCACGCTTGGCGCACGTATGCGCAAGCAACGTCATCGTTTGTCCCTGACCTTGCAGCAGTTGGGCGAAGCCTCTGGCGTGTCGGTCGGTTATCTGAGCCAAGTTGAGCGGGGCCGGGCCACGCCGTCGCTGGGCACCCTGTCGCAGATTGCCGTCGCGCTTCAGGTCGAAGTCAGCTTTTTCATCCATACCCCCAAGACCCAAGACAGCCTGACCCGCGCGGATGAGCGTCCCCGCTTTGCCGTGTCGGGGTCTTCCATCGAATATGAGAAGATCGGCGCGGATTTTCCCGGCCATGAGCTGTCCTCCTACATCATGAACGTGCCACCGGGCTACGCCTCGGAAGAGGTCGTGCATGAGGGCGAAGAGGTGATCTATATCCTTGAAGGTGAGATCGCGCAGGTCGTCGATGGGGGGGAGCATATCATGCGGCCCGGCGACAGCCTGCATTACCTCGGCAGCAGCCCGCATTCTTGGTCCAACAAAACCGACAAGCCCGCCCGCGTCCTTTGGGTGGGCCGGATGCAATACGAACAGGCCGCCGGCGCCAATAGAATACGTCCGAATGAAGGGGCATTAGCCACCGCATTCGCGTCGTCTCGCCCGTAAGGGCGTATCACCTGCGGCGGACAAACCGCTGCCAAAAAACATACCAATCAGGAGAGTGAATATTATGTCTTTTACAACGAAATTGGCCACCGGCGCCATGCTGGCGGCACTGGGTGCCACAGCCGCATCGGCCCAAGCGCTGGTCTATTGCTCCGAAGGCTCGCCCGAGGGTTTTGACCCCGCGCTTTACACCGCTGGCACCACCTTCGACGCCTCCAGCCACCCGATCTACAACCGTCTGGCCGAGTTCAAAGTCGGCACGACCGAAGTCATCCCCGCGCTGGCTGAAAGCTGGGAAGTCAGCGAAGACGGCATGAAGGTCACCTTCAAGCTGCGCGAAGGGGTGAAGTTCCACTCCAACGACCAGTTCACACCGACACGCGATTTCAACGCTGACGACGTGATCTTCAGCTTTGACCGTCAGGGCAACGAAGAAAACCCCTATCACACCGTTTCCGGCGGCACATGGGAATACTACGGCGGCATGTCCATGCCCGACCTGATCGAGAGCATCGAAAAGGTCGACGATTACACCGTGGCCTTCAACCTGACCCGCCCCGAAGCGCCTTTCATCGCCAACATGGCCATGGATTTCGCCTCAATCGTATCGAAAGAATATGCCGACGCGATGATGGAAGCTGGCACACCCGAAATGGTGAACCAA
Organism: Sulfitobacter sp. HI0027; assembly: GCF_001634775.1. Classification (NCBI taxonomy): domain Bacteria; kingdom Pseudomonadati; phylum Pseudomonadota; class Alphaproteobacteria; order Rhodobacterales; family Roseobacteraceae; genus Sulfitobacter; species Sulfitobacter sp. HI0027. Next base: position 39,605 of record NZ_LWER01000152.1, on the reverse strand, counting down.
GCGCCCATCGGCACAGGCCCGTTCCAGTTCCAAGCCTACCAGAAAGACGCGGTCATCCGTTACCTGCGGAACGACGAATACTGGGGCGATCCGGCCAAAGTCGAAAGCCTGATCTTCGCGATCACGCCTGACGCTTCGGTCCGCTACCAAAAGGTGCAGGCGGGTGAGTGCCACGTGACGGCATATCCGAACCCTGCCGATGTTCAGGCGATGAAAGACGCCGAAGACATTGTCGTGATGGAGCAAGAAGGTCTGAACGTCGGCTATCTGGCTTACAACACGCAGGTCGCGCCCTTTGACAACGCCGATGTCCGCAAGGCGCTGAACATGGCGATCGACAAGCAGGCGATCATCGACGTGGTGTTCCAGGGCTCCGGCGAAATCGCCAAGAACCCGCTGCCGCCGACCATGTGGTCTTACAACGACGCCATCGAAGACGACAACTATGACCCCGAGGCCGCCAAGGCGATGCTCGAGGAAGCAGGCGTCACCGACCTGTCCATGAAGATCTGGGCGATGCCGGTTCAGCGTCCCTACAACCCCAACGCCCGCCGTATGGCCGAGCTGATGCAAGAAGACTTCTCCAAAGTTGGCGTCGATGTTGAAATCGTCTCCTACGAATGGGGTGAGTATCTTGAGCGCTCCAAGTCGAAAGACCGTGATGGCGCGGTGCTGCTGGGTTGGACCGGTGACAACGGCGACCCAGACAACTTCCTCGCGGTTCTGCTGGGCTGTGACGGTGTCGAGAAATCCAACCGCGCCCAGTGGTGCAACGAGGAATTCGACGCGCTGATCCAGAAAGCCAAGGTTCTGCCGACCCAAGAAGAGCGTGCGCCGCTGTACGAAGAAGCGCAGCAGATCTTCAAGGATCAAGCACCTTGGGCCACCATCGCGCATTCGGTTGTCTACATGACCATGCGCCCCGAAGTTGAAAACTATGTCGTGCACCCGCTGGGTGGCCACATCTTCAACCAAGTTGGCCTGAAGCAGTAACCCTGCCGCTTTGATCAAAGGGGGGCGGCATTCCATGCCGTCCCCATTTTATTAACCTCTACCGCCGGGAAGCCTTACCTTGTCCAATTCACTGAATGATCGCCTCTCGGCCTATGCCGATATCGCCGCTGACCTATCGGTGGACGCCGTGGCGCTGGTGCCCGGCCCGAATTTCACCCGCGCTGTCGACCATGCCTTCATGAGCCACGAACGCCCCTTTGTTCTGGTGATCCCGGCCCGCGGCCCCGCCGCCGCCTTGGTGCCAAACCTTGAACTGGGCAGCTGGGAATTGGTCGGCTTTGACGGTGCCGTTTTCGATTGGCGCGATCAAACAGGCTATGACGATGCCTTTGCCGCGCTGACCGAGCATCTGAACATCACCTCGCTGGCCGTTGAGGGCCAAGTGATGCGCGTCTTTGTGCATCACGCGCTAAAGAAAGCGCAGCCCGACCTGCGGATCATCGACGCCGAGCGTGAAATTTCCGCCCCGCGCATGATCAAGACTGAGGCCGAGGTTGCCGCCCTGCAAGAGGCGATCAGCATTTCCGAACGCGCCCTGCGCGCGACACTCGATTCCGTGAAGCTCGGCCAGACCGAGAAAGAGATCGAACAGAAACTGGTGCAGATGGTCTTTGCCGAAGGGGCCGATGATCTGTCCTTTGCGCCCATCGTCGCTGCCGGTGATGGCTCGGCCCGCCCCCATGCCAAAGCGCGCGAAAATTACCGCGTCAAAGCGGGCGATGCGCTGCTGATTGATTTCGGCGCGCGCAAGAACGGCTTTGCCGCCGACATCACCCGCACCGTTTTCCTCGGCCATGTCAGCGAGGAGGGGCGCGAAGTCTATGACACCGTGCTGCGCGCCAACCTCGCCGGGCTGGAGGCCACCCGCGCCGGTGTCACCGCGCATGAAATCGACGATGTGGTGATTTCGGTCCTCGAAGCCTCGCCCTATGCCGACCGCATCCGCACCAAGACCGGCCACGGCCTTGGCCGCGATGTGCATGAAGCGCCCTATATCATGCGCGGCAACCATATGACTTTACCCGCCGGAACGGTGTACACCAATGAACCCGGCCTCTATGAGATCGGCAACTTTGGCGTGCGCATCGAAGATGACGTGCTGATCACCGAAGATGGCTACAAATCCCTGACCAACTTTCCGAAGGAACTGATGGTGCTCCCGTGCTGAAATATGTCTTGTCGCGCCTTGCGACCTTCATCCCGACCTTTATCGGCGTCACGCTGATTTCATTTGCCTTTATCCGCATGCTGCCCGGCGACCCGATTGTCGTCATGGCGGGCGAGCGGGGCATTTCCGAAGAACGCTACTTGGAACTGCAGCAGCAGTTCGGCTTTGACAGGCCGATCTATGTGCAGTTCTGGGACTACTTCACCGGCGTTCTACAAGGCGATCTGGGCAACTCTTTCGTGACCAAACGGCCTGTCTGGGATGAGTTCTTCTCGCTCTTCCCGGCGACGTTGGAACTGTCGGTCTGCGCGATGATCTTTGCCGTGGCCTTGGGCCTGCCGGCGGGGGTGATTGCTGCGGTGAACCGGGGCAAGTTCTTTGACCGGGCGCTGATGTCGACCGCACTTGTGGGCTATTCGATGCCGATTTTCTGGTGGGCGCTGCTGCTGATCATCGTCTTCTCGGGCAACTTGGGCTGGACGCCAGTCTCGGGCCGGATTGATCTGCTATACTACTTCCCCAATGCCACGGGCTTCATGCTGATCGACAGCATCGCCTCGGGGCAGGACGGGGCGTTTACCTCGGCGCTGCGGCACCTGTTGCTGCCGACCATCGTGCTGGGCACCATCCCACTGGCGGTGATCGCACGGCAGACCCGCTCGGCCATGCTCGAAGTGCTGGGCGAAGACTACATCCGCACCGCGCGGGCCAAGGGCATGTCCCCGGGGCGGATCAATGGTATCCACGCCCTGCGCAACGCGCTTATTCCCGTCATCACCGTGATCGGCCTGTCGGTCGGCACGCTGCTGGCGGGCGCCATTCTGACCGAAACGATCTTTAGCTGGCCGGGCATCGGCAAGTGGATGGTCGACAGCATTTTCCGCCGCGACTACCCGGTGGTGCAGGGTGGCCTGCTGCTGATCGCCGTCATGGTCATGGTCGTGAACCTCACCGTTGACATGCTCTATGGCATCATCAACCCCAAGATCAGGAAACGCTAATGGACGACGCACTCTCTGCCGAAGCCGAAATGGTCCACGCGCGCCCCGGACGCCTGCGCGAATTCTGGTTCTATTTCCGCGAAAACCGTGGGGCCGTGATTGGCCTGTGGATCTTTTCCGTCTTCGCCTTTCTGGCGCTGTTCGGCCCGTGGATCGCCCCGCATGACGCGACCCAACAGTTCCGCGCTGCGACGCTGCAGCCGCCTGTCTGGCAGGACGGTGGCACGTGGAGCCATATCCTCGGCACCGACCCACTGGGCCGCGATATGCTGTCGCGCCTGATTGTTGGTGCGCGCTACTCCTTCTTCGTTGGCATCGTCGTGGTGTCTATCGCCGCTTCTGGCGGGATCATCATCGGGTTGATCTCGGGCTTCGCGCCCAAGTGGCTCGACACGATCATCATGCGGATCATGGACATCATTCTGGCCTTCCCGTCGCTGCTGCTGGCGCTGGTGCTCGTGGCCATCCTTGGGCCGTCGCTGACCAATGCGATGATCGCCATCGCGATTGTGTTGCAGCCGCATTACGTGCGTCTGACACGGGCGAGCGTGCTCTCGGAGCGGCAGAAAGACTACGTGACCTCGGCCCGTGTTGTCGGTGCTGGCACGCTGCGGCTGATGGTCGTGACCGTGCTGCCGAACTGCCTTGCGCCGATCATCGTGCAGGCCGCGCTGTCGTTTTCGACCGCGATCCTTGATGCCGCCGCGCTTGGCTTCCTCGGCATGGGGGCGCAGCCGCCCACGCCCGAATGGGGCACCATGCTGGCCGAAGCGCGCGAGTTCATTCTGCGGGCGTGGTGGGTCGTGACCTTCCCCGGCCTTGCGATCCTCGTCACCGTGTTGGCGATCAACCTCATGGGTGACGGGCTACGCGACGCCCTTGATCCGAAACTAAAGCGGAGCTGATTGATGTCTCTTCTGCGTATCCGCAACCTCTCGGTCGATTTCGCCACCGCCTCGGGCAAGTTCCGCGCCGTGGACTCGGTTGACCAAGATGTCGACACCGGTGAGATCCTCGCCATCGTCGGCGAAAGTGGCTCGGGCAAGTCGGTGTCGATGCTGGCGCTGATGGGCCTGCTGCCTTGGACCGCCACCGTCACCGCCGATGAGCTGACCTTCGACGGTCATGACCTGCTGAAAATGGACAAGCGCGCCCGGCGCAAGATTGTCGGCAATGACCTTGCGATGATCTTTCAAGAGCCGATGTCCTCGCTCAACCCCTGCTTCCCAGTGGGCTGGCAGATCAAAGAATCCCTGCGCTTTCACCTTGGGCTGAACCGGGCCGAGCGGCACAAGCGGGCGATTGAACTCTTTGAGCAGGTCGGCATCCCGGACCCGGAAAAGCGCCTTTCCGTCTTCCCGCACCAGATGTCGGGCGGGATGAACCAGCGCGTGATGATCGCCATGGCGATTGCTTGTAAACCCAAGCTTCTGATCGCGGATGAGCCGACAACCGCGCTCGACGTGACCATTCAGGCGCAGATCCTCGATCTGCTGACCTCCCTGCGCGAAGAGACCGGCATGGGGCTGGTGCTGATCACTCATGACATGGGCGTGGTGGCCGAAACCGCCGAGCGTGTCTCGGTGCAATATGCCGGTCAGAAGATCGAAGAGCAGCAGGTGCTGCCGCTCTTCCGCGAGCCGCATCACCCTTATACGGCGGCGCTCTTAGACGCATTGCCGGAACGCGCGACCGAAAAACGCCTGCCGACAATCCCCGGCGTGGTGCCGGGCCAGTTCGATCGCCCTGCCGGGTGCCTGTTCTCCCCGCGCTGCAAGTTCGCCAACGACAAATGCCGCGCCGAGAACCCGCCACCGCTGAGCGAGGAACTGGGCAAGGCCCGTTGTTTCTATCCGCTGAATACCGATGAAAGGGTCGCGTCATGACTGCCCCCGTAATGACCGCCGACGCGCTGGAGCGTCACTATCAGGTTGGTGGCGGCTTCCTGCGCAAGACCCAGACGCTCAAGGCCGTCGCGGGCCTCGATTTCCAACTGCACCCCGGCAAGACGCTGGCCGTGGTGGGCGAAAGCGGCTGTGGCAAGTCCACGCTGGCACGCATGGTCACAATGATCGAAGAGCCGACCGCAGGCTCGCTGACGCTCGACGGCAAAGCGGTCCGGCCCGAGGATTGGGCCGACCTGCGCCAGCATGTTCAGATCGTGTTCCAAGACCCTTACGGCTCGCTGAACCCGCGCCAGCAGATCGGCACGATCCTGCAAGAGCCGCTGGTTATCAACCGCAAGGACATGTCCAAGAAGGAACGTGAAGAGAAGGCCCGCGAGATGCTGCGCCTTGTCGGTCTGCGGCCTGAACACTACGACCGCTACCCGCATATGTTCTCGGGCGGTCAGCGCCAGCGGATCGCGGTGGCGCGGGCGTTGATGTTGGACCCGAAGGTGCTGGTGCTGGATGAGCCCGTCTCGGCGCTTGATCTGTCGATCCAGTCGGCGATCCTGAACCTGTTGGTGGACCTTCAGGAGAAGATGCAGCTGGCGTATCTGTTCATTAGCCATGACCTTTCTGTCGTGCGCCATGTGGCTGACGATGTGATCGTCATGTATCTGGGCCGCGCGGTTGAGAAGGGGCCGAAAGACGAAGTCTTTGAGAACCCGCGCCATCCCTATACGGCGGCGCTGCTCTCCGCGACCCCACGCGCTGACCCCGAAGGCGGCAAAGAGCGGATCAAGCTACAGGGCGAACTGCCCTCCCCACTGGCGATCCCCGAGGGCTGCCCCTTTGCCCCGCGCTGCTGGAAGGTGCAGGATGTCTGCCGGAAAGAGCGCCCCGTGCTTGAGGGCGCGCCGCATCCGGCAGCCTGCTACTTCCCCGTCGACGAATGAGGCGTTGCAGGTGGGTCAGACCACCTGCGCCACCACCCCGATGCAATCGCCCATCTTGACCAGTCCCGGCACATGCCGGGCGGTCAGGATGCCGCTAAGCTGCGCATGGGCGGTAATTGCGGGCTGACCGCTGCGGTCGCTGGGCCAGAGCCGCGCAATGGCTTGGCCCTCGGTCACTTCATCCCCCAAATCGACCAGCGGCTCCAGCAGCGCATTCGTCTCGCTAAAGGTGAAGCAGCGCCCATCGGGCATGTCGAGCATCACGGTCTCAGCCATCTCGGGCTCGCCAGTCAAAATCCCTGCATGGATCAACAAATTGCACGCGCCTTTGCGGGCGACGGCGACGCTTTTGGCCGTCGACGTGCCCGCGCCGCCAAGCTCGGTGGTGACGAAGACCTTGCCCTGTTCCTCTACTTCGGTGTCGAACATGCCGCGATTGTCGATCTCCAGCATCTTCATCGAATAGGGGGCGTTGAAGGCCTCCATCGCGGCCATGCAGGCGGCCTCCTGTTTCTTGTCGGGCAGGATATGCGCGGCGGCGAAGGGCAGGAAATCCAGCGTGCGCCCGCCAGAGTGGTAATCCAGCACGATGTCGGCCAGCGGCACCAGTTCGGTGGCGATGTAATGCGCAATCTTTTGGGTTACCGTGCCGCCGGGGCTGCCCGGAAAGCTGCGGTTCATATTGCCGCCGTCGATGGGTGAACAGCGGCGGCCAGCGGCGAAGGCGGGTTGGTTCATCATCGGCAGGATAATAACGCGACCTTTGATCTGCGCAGGATCCAGCGTGGCCGCCAGTTCTTGCAGGGCAATCGGGCCTTCGTATTCATCGCCGTGGTTGCCGCCTGTCAGCAGCGCCGTAGGGCCGTCGCCGCCATTAATGACGGTGATCGGCACCATGACAGAGCCCCAAGCGCTGTCATCGCGGCTGTAGGGCAGGCGCAGGAAACCGTGATGCGCGCCGGGTTTGTCGAGCGGGATGGTCGGGGTGATGGGATTGCTGGTCATGCGGAAACAAACAACTTTCGCGGTGTGGTGCAGAAACATTCATGGCCGGTCTCGGTGATGCGGATCGGCTCGGTGATTTCTAGCCCGCCATCATCCAGCCAGAGCGCGGGCATGAAATGGAAGGTCATGTTTGGCTCTAGGATCGTCGTATCGCCCCGGCGGAAAGAGATCGTGCGCTCGCCCCAGTCGGGGGGATAGCTGATGCCGATGGCATAGCCGCAGCGGCTGTCCTTCTCAAACCCGGCCTTGTTGAGCGTCTTGTTGAAGGCATTGGCGATGTCCTCGGCCTTATTGCCCGGCTTGGCCTGTTCCAGCCCTGCGTCGATGGCCTCTAGCACCGCCTGTTCGGCGTCGCGGTATTTTTGCGGGACATCCCCGAAAAACAGCGTGCGCGATTGCGGGCACTGATAGCGACGGTGGGCACCTGCGATTTCAAAGAAGGTCGCCTCGTTGGGCTGCATGGGCCGGTCGTCCCACGTCAGATGCGGGGCGGTGGCGTCCATGCCGGATGGAGCCATGGGCACGATGGCGGGGTAGTCGCCCCAAAAGCCCTGCGCACCGCGAATGCCGGTGGCATAGATCTCGGCGACCAGATCGTTCTTGCGCATCCCCGGCACAGCGACTTCGAGGATGCGGACGTGCATCTCTTCGACGATCCGCGCGGCGCGCTCCATATATTCGATCTCGCGCTCGGATTTCACGGCGCGTTCCCAATTCACCAGCGCCGTGGCATCCATAAAGGTCGCCTTGGGCAACTTGGTCTTCAGCGTGTCATGGGCGCGGGCGGAGTAGTAGTAGTTGTCCATCTCCACGCCGATACGCGCGTTCTCTAACCCCATTTCGCTCAGTAGGGCCGAGAGGTCTTCCATCGGGTGTTTTTCGGGGTTCTGGACGTAGCTGTCATCGTAGCCGCGGATGCAGTCATCCTCCATGAAGACGGTGCGTCTTGCGCCAAGCGCGTCCATGCCGCGGCCCCACCAAACGGGCTCTCCCTCATGGGTCACGATCACCGCTTGGTAGACATAGAATGACCAACCGTCATAGCCCGAGAGCCACGACATGTTCGACGGGTCGCTGACCACGATCGCATCCATGTTGCGCGCGGCCATGGTCTTGCGCGTTCGGTCGACCCGGCGCTGGTACTCGCTGTTTGTAAAATTCGCCTCATACGTGGTCATAGGCCAGCCCCTTTCATGTCTGGTTACCCGAATATTGTGATCCGGCCAGAGGGGCCGGGATCACGGAATGATGCCCTGTGCATGGGCGCTTGGCATGTCGCAGTCGAACAGACGGCCATAGCCATCGGGACGGCCCGACAGCCCGCCCATCCGTTGCAAAGCCCAGCACAGCGCTTGATTGGAGGTCACGACCGGCTTGCCCAAGGCGGCTTCGATCCGGTCAATCACGTCGACACCGCGCAGGGACGTGCAGGAGAGGAAAAATGCCTCTACCTCTGGTCCGTCCAGTGCTGCGGCGCCGTTGATGATGCTCTCGTCGTCGATCCGCGCCATGTCGCGGTCGTCTTCCAACCCGAAGGCGCCGTTGCGCATGACCTGTAGGCCCTGTTCCTCGAAATAGGCGGCCAGCGGCGCGGCGGTTTCGGGCAGATAGGGGGTGAGCATTGCCACCCGCGTCACGCCAAGCGCGGCAAAGCCCGCGATGGCGGCAGAGGCGGGGGTGATGACCGGCACGCCGGGGAGCCCTTCGCCGATGGCCTCGCGTACCGCAGGATTACCGATGGCAACAGAGGCCGAGGTGCAGCAAAAGGCGATTGCCGAAAGCTTGATCCCCGGCACCAGCAGCGCCGCAGTGCGTGCCATATCCGGTGTCATGGCACGCAGGCGTTCGGGGGTGGTGGGGTTCTCAAACGCGATCCGCGCCACATGCAGTGCGGCCTGCGCGGGGTCGATCAACCGCGCCGCGTCACGCTCAAAGGTCATGTCGGTCGACAGCAGCATCGCGCCAAGGCGCACGGGTTCATCTTCACGCAAACGGCACTCAAGCGTTTCGCTTTGCACAGGGGGTGTCACCTGAATATTCCTTTGATCTAGACGACAAGCACAGGGCATTTCGCAAGCCCCGTGACTTTGTGTGACACCGATCCCAGCAGATAGCTATCGCCTGTCGCCCCCAACCCGCGAGAGCCGATGACGATGAGGTCGGCATCATGTTTCTTGGCGAATTCGGTCACGGCCCGCGCGGGTCGGCCCGAGCGCACAAAAGCGCGCACATTTTCGACGCCTGCGTCTTTCATCAACTGTTTGCCGTGGCTGATGATCTCGGTCGCATGGGCTTGCATCGCATCGTCGATATTGCCCGGATCATTCACCCGCACCATCGACAGCGACGCCTCCAGCATCGAATGATGCCGGTAGATCGTCAGCAGCGTTACCTTCGCCCCGGTCAGATTGGCCATCTCTGCCGCCTTCATCAGCGCGCGGTCGGCATTGATCGAGCCGTCATAGGGGGCGAGGATATGGGTGAACATGACGCTCTCCTCTTATTTCGCAAAGGCCAGATCGCGCAGGAACAAGGCGATCTGTGGGAAGAAGATCAGGGCAACCGAGACGCTCAGCAACATGATGATGAAAGGCGGGGTGCCGCGGATGACCTCCATATAGGGCCGTTTGAAGACCGCGATGGCGGTGAAGATGTCACAACCAAAGGGCGGCGTGGCCGAGCCGATGGCGACTTGCAGCGTGATGACCGTGCCGACCAGCACTGGATCAAGGCCAACCGAGTCGACCACTGGCGCAAAGATCGGCACGAAGACGAGGATCACCACAATCGGGTCCACGAACATACAGCCGATGAAGAAGGCGATGGAGATTACAAAGAGCACCCCAATCGGCCCCATGCTGTCGATCCCGATGCCCGCCAAAACCGCCTGCGGGATTTGCGCAAAAGAGATCACCCAAGAGAAGGCCGCGCCCGCCGCAACAAGGATGAAGACCACGGCGGTGATAAGCCCGGTGGATTTCGCCGTTTCATAGATGCCGGCAAAGTTGATCTCACGAAAGACGATCATCTCAAGAAATATGGCGTAAAGCACACAGGCCGCCGCAGCTTCGGTCGGAGAGAAGACGCCACCGTAGATGCCGCCGATGATGATCGCCGGAAACCCCAGCGGCCAAAGCGCTTGTTGTACCGCGCGGGCACGCTCGCCCCATGTGGCTTTCTCTTCGGTGGGGACGTTGTGGCGGTAGGCGTAGATCACCGAATAGACCGAAAACAGCGCGAGGATCAGCAGGCCCGGCCCAATGCCCGCGATGAAGAGTTCTGCAATCGAGGTGTTGGAGACGACGCCGTAGATGATCATCCCGATGGAGGGCGGGATCAGAAACGCGATGTCGGAGGAATTCACGATCAGCGCCAGCACAAAGCTGTCTTTGTAGCCCGCCTTGAGCATCCGGGGCCGCAGGGGGGAGCCGACGGCGACGACCGTCGCCTGAGTGGAGCCCGAGACCGCGCCGAACATGGTACAGGCCGCAGCCGTGGCAACCGCAAGACCGCCCTTCATGTGACCCACGAAGGACATCACCATATCAATCAGCCGCCCGGCGGACTGGCCGCGCGTCATGATATCGGCGGCAAAGATAAACATCGGCACGGCGATCAGCGAGGCGGGCCGGACGCCAGCCATCATCTGCTGCACCATCGTCTCTAGCTGGCCGAAACCGCCGAAGAGGGAATAGAAGCCAACAAACGCGCCGACGATCAGCGGGATCATCATGGGAAAGCCCAGCAGCAGCAGGACGACCATGATGGAGAAAATGGTAGCAGCCATCGCTTAGACCTCCCGCTCGTTGTCGTCGTAGCCTTCCAGCACGCTGGTCGACAGGTAAATGTCAGGCTCGATAATGTTTTTGATGGCGGTTAGCAGGTATTGCAGCCCCGTCATGAAGAACCCGAAAGGCACCCAGACCAATGTCCACCAGACCGGCACTTGCAGCGCAGGCAACAGGCGGCCACGCCCGGCTTGGGTCATGATATATTGCAGCGCGTACCACGCGAGGCCGAACATGAAGATGGCGGTGACAAAGGCAATGAAGATCATCAGCACCTTGCGGGGGCGCGGGGGCAGGGCGTCGAAAATCGCCGACATGCGAATATGCCGCCCATGCCGCGCGGCATAGGAAATGCCCGCGAAAGTGATGAGAATGATCAGGATGCTGTTCAATTCTTCGGAAAAGAAGATCGAGCTTTGAAAGACGAAACGACCTACCACATTGGCAATTGTATTGGCGGCCATCAGCAACACACCAGCGGCGAGCATCACAGACTCAAGCCAGCTGATCGCGTTGTCGATTGTGCCCAGCGGGCCGGGTAGGGTGGATTTGTAGGTGCCAACGGGGGCGTCATCAGTGCCGGTGGTGTCTGTCTGCGATTGCAGTTGCGAACTGTGGTTGTCTTCCGTCACCGGCGTCATCCCGTGAATGGTTCAAAATGGATCGCGTCAAAATAAGGTCACCCCCCGGACAGTGCCGGAGGGTGAAAGGATGCGTTTACTTAACGGCTTCGAGGTCGGCCTTGAATTGCTCAAGGATCTCTTTGCCGCTGTCGCCTGTCATCTCGATGAAGGCTTCTTCGACCGATGCAGCCTTGTCTTTGAAGGGCTGGCGCTCTTCTTCGGACAGGATGTTGATCTGCATGTCGGGCTTCGCCGCTGCGATGTTTTCCAGCGACTTTTCCTGCAGGCCGGACTGGTATTCGAGGATATAGTCGAATGCGGCGTCGGATGCGTTTTCCACAACCTCTTTGTCCTCATCGGACAGACCGTCATAGAAATCCTTGTTGGCCATCACAGCGGTGGTGAAGTTGTTGTGGCCGATGCAGGTGATGACGTCTGTCACCTCATACATCTTGGTGGATTCCAGATAGAAGCCGGGGTTTTCCTGACCTTGGATGATGCCGGTCTGCATCGCGCCGTAAACCTCGCCCCATGGCAGCGGTGTCGGTGTCGCGCCGAAGGCCTTGTAGCTTTCCACCAAGAGCGGGTTGGTCATCACGCGGAACTTGACCTCGTTAAGGTCTTCGGGCGTTTTGACCGGCTCTTGCGTGGTCATGCAGACCTCGCCTTCGGGGAACATTCTGAGCAGTTCCAGACCTTGCTCTGCATAGAGCGCGGGGAACATCTCGTTGATGGCCTTGGAGGTGCGGAAAAACTCGTTGAGTTGCTCACCGTCCTGCGGCAGCAGGTAGGGCACGAAGAACACCTGCGCCTCGGGGATCAGCGCGCCGGTAAAGCCGGGCGACTGGTCGACGAACTGCAGGATGCCAGCCTGTGCCTGCTCCATCGTGTCTACGGATTCACCCAAGGTGCCGTATGGGAAGAGCTGAACTTCGTGGTCGGAGTTCGCTTCGACTTCTTCTTTGAACTTCTGGGCGTATTTGCCCTGCACTTCGTCGAGTGCTTCTTCGAAGGCATAGCGCCATGTGTCGGCAGAGGCCGCGCCTGCGACACTCGTCACGGCTGCGAGGATACCCCCGGTGATTACGGTCTTGAAAATAGCCATGTTACTCCCTTTCATTTATTGTCCGCGCAGCACAAAGGCCGCAGCGAAACTAATGTCCTGACTGTTAGATCATTTAAACCGATCCCAATCATGTCAATGTGAATATTGATCCATGACAATTTGAGGCGCTCTCACAGTCACTCTGTCCTACCCCTGTTGCGTAATCTTGCATCGATCATGCGAATCCCGCGGGCAAATTCAGGAAAGGATTGCCCCCCGACGGCGATACGCAGGCCGGGGTGGCGGTCTGGCGGGCCGATGGCAAAGCTGGCTCCATTGGCCACGGCGACGCCGCTCTCGCGGATGGATTTGACCAGTTCAGCCTCTTCGTAAATGTCACGACATGGCAGCCAAAGATGCAGCCCGTTTGGACTGGTGCGCATGTCGAGCCCGCGAAAGACATTGGCGGCGAAATCGGCGCGGTCGCGCAGGGCCAGTTGCTGACGGTTGAGCAGGGTTTGGGCGGTGCCTTCCTCGATCCAGCGCCCGGCGATCTCGGTCATCATATTGGTGGCCATCCAACTGGTCACCATATGCCGGTTGGCCGCCGAGGCCCCAAGGTGGTCCGGCACCACCAGATAACCGACCCGCAGCCCCGGCATCAGGCATTTGGTGAGGCTGGTGAAATAGAGCACACGTTCTGGCGCCATGGCTGCCATCGGCGGTGGCGGCGCGTCTTGCAGCGGCCCCCATGATTGGTTTTCGATGATTAGCAGGTCATGGCGTCTTGCCACCTCGATCACCGCGGCGCGGCGGCTTTCGGTCATGGTGAAGGCCAGCGGATTGGCTCCGTTGGGGATCAGGTAGACGGCTTTGACAGGCTCTTTCGCACAGACCCGCTCCAGCGCCTCGGGGCAGATGCCGCCTGCGTCAACCGTTACCCCTTGCAGGCGGATGCCCAAAAAGCGGGCGAGGGGGCGCAGGGTGTGGTGGCCGATGTCTTCGCTAACAATCAGATCGCCGGGTTGGGCCGCCGTCATCATCGCCACGGTCATCGCGCTGGTGCTGCCATTGGTCGGGATCACTGCCATCCCCTCCAGATCCAGCCCACAGAGCGAGAGCCAGCGCCGCACCGCGCTGCTGCTGTCTCCCGCGCGGAGGTCTTGGCGAAACCCGCCCATCATCGCGCGGGGCAGGGAGCGTGCCAATGCGCGGAGCGTCTTTTGCATCGCCTCTTCATGGGCGTGATCCAGCACGGGTTTCAGGATCGACATATCCAGCAACCGTCCAGCGGCCTTGCGGCTGACGAAGGGCATGGAGATATCATCGCTCGCCGCACGCACAAAGGTGCCGCGCCCCACCTCTCCGACGATCTTGCCCGCCTCAACCAGCTTGTCATAGGCGCGGCTGACCGTTTGCACGCTAAGCGACAGATCGAACGCCAGTTGGCGCTGCGTTGGCATCCGGTCTCCGGGTTTGAGCACACCGTTCTGAATCGCCGTTTCAATCGTCTGAACGAGTGAACGGTAGGCAGGTCGGGTCAGGGATCCGGGGTCTGGGTGCCATTTTGTCATGATCTGGATGATCACCACAATCATGACAATTGACAAGTCTGACCTGCGCTCGCATGAAACTGGCATGAGCTTTGTCAAACTGGATAAACGCGATATCGCGGTGCTGTCGATCCTCTCTCGCGAGGGGCGCATCGCCAAATCTGCGCTTGCCGACAAGGTTCATCTTAGTCCCACCGCTTGCGGCGAACGGCTGGCGCGGCTGGAGGCTGCGGGCATCATTACCGGCTATCAGGCCCATATCGCCCTGCGCCGCATCGCCCCGCATGTCACCGTCTTTGTGCAGGCCGAACTGGGCAATCATCGTGCCGAGGCGTTTCAACGCTTCGAAGCCGTAATCGCGCAGCATGATGAGATCGTCCAGTGCTGGGCCTTGGGCGGCGGCTTTGACTATCTGCTACAGGTCGTCACCCGCGACATCGACAGTTACCAACGTTTGATGGATGCGCTGCTGGATCAGCAGGCCGGGCTGACGCGCTATTTCACCTATGTGGTCACCAAATCGGTCAAATCGGCGCCGCTGCCGCTGTCGCTGCTCTTGCCCGAAGACGAAAGCTGAGCCGCCGTAGTTTTTGCGGCGGGCAGGGGGCCGCGCCGCAAAACCTCCTGCCGATGGTGTGATATTCGGTCAAACCCGCGCCACATCCTGCGTTACCTTCGGGGCAATTCATCCCAAGGAGGTGCCCGATGACCAAGATGAGCCCAACCCCCGCCGATGGTCTGCCCGCGCTGACCCGGGGCGAGCTGGCCCGCCATTTCGCCTATGTCGGCGGCGCATGGGTTGCTGGCGCGCAGAGCGACGACTTTAAGGTGACTGACCCGGCAAGCGGTGCGGTCTTGGGGTCGGTTGCCAAGCTTAACGCCGACGACAGCCGCGCCGCGGTGGATGCCGCCCATGCCGCCTTTCCCCATTGGGCCGGGCTGTTGCCGCAAGAGCGTGGCGCCATCCTGCGCCGCTGGCGCGATCTGATGCTGGAGAATCGCGAGGATCTGGCGCGGATCATGACCGCTGAACAGGGCAAACCCATCTCGGAATCGCGCGGAGAGATCGACTATGCCGCGTCTTTCTTTGAGTTCTATTCCGAAGAGGCGCGCCGCCCCAACATCGAAGGCGTCACCTCGCATCTGCCGGATGCAGAGGTGGAAATCTGGCGCGAGCCGGTGGGCGTGGCCGCACTGATCACCCCGTGGAACTTCCCCTCTGCCATGCTGACCCGCAAGGCAGGTGCGGCGCTGGCGGCAGGCTGCACCGTGGTGGCGCACCCGTCGGCAGAGACGCCATTCTCGGCGCTGGCACTGGCCGAATTGGGCGAACAGGCGGGGCTGCCGAAAGGCGTGTTCAACGTCGTCACCGGGGAGGCCCCCGAGATCGTGAAACCTTGGATGGAAGACACCCGCGTGCGGGCCATCTCCTTCACCGGCTCCACCGAGATCGGCAAACTGCTGTATCGTCAAGCATCCGACAGCGTGAAACGCTTGGTCCTCGAACTGGGTGGCCATGCGCCTTTCATCATGTTCGATGATGCCGATATGGACCGCGCGGTCGAAGAGGCGATCAAGGCCAAGTTCGCCACCTCCGGACAAGACTGCCTCGGTGCCAACCGCTTCTTTATTGCCCGCGACAGCTATGCGACCTTCTGCGCGCGATTCACCGCAGCGACGCAGGCGCTGACCGTGGGCGTCGGCGCGGATGATCCCGACATCGGGCCGTTGATGAACGAGAAAGCCGTCGCCAAACAAGAAGAGCACGTCAAAGATGCGCTTGACCGTGGGGCGCGGCTGCTTTGTGGTGGCAAGCGGCACGCAGCAGGGCCGCTGTTCTTTGAACCGACGGTGCTGGCGGATGTGCCTGCGGACGCGTTGATCATGCGCGAAGAGACCTTTGGCCCCGTGGCCGCCATCGCGGCCTTCGACAGTGAGGATGAGGCGATCACACGGGCCAATGACACGGAATACGGGCTGGTGGCCTATGTCCACAGCCAAGACCCACGCCGCATCTACCGCGCCAGCCGGGCGCTGTGTTTCGGCATGGTGGCGGTGAACCGCACCAAGGTGACCGGCGCGCCGATCCCCTTTGGCGGGACAAAACAATCGGGCATCGGACGCGAAGGGTCGCGGCTGGGACTCGAAGCCTTTACGGAAGTGAAATACGTCTGCCGTGACTGGGCCTGAGATTTGAAGATACGGCGCAAAGGCGCGTCGGAAGAAAGGAAAGACCAATGCTGAAGAACGATATGCTCGAACAATGGGACCGTGAAAATTTCTTTCACCCCTCCACCCATCTGGCGCAGCACGCGCGCGGCGAAAGCCCGACCCGTGTGATCAAGACCGCCAAAGGCAGCCATATCACCGACCGCGACGGCAACCAGATGCTCGACGCTTTTGCCGGTCTCTACTGCGTGAACGTTGGCTATGGCCGGACCGAGATCGCCGAGGCGATTGCCGAGCAGGCGCATGAACTGGCCTATTACCACTCCTACGTCGGCCACGGCACCGAGGCGAGCATCACGCTCAGCAAGATGATCCTCGACCGCGCGCCCGAAGGTATGAGCAAGGTCTATTTCGGCCTTGGCGGGTCGGACGCGAATGAGACGAACGTCAAGCTGATCTGGTATTACAACAACATCCTTGGCCGTCCTGAGAAGAAAAAGATCATCTCGCGCTGGCGTGGCTATCACGGGTCGGGTCTGGTGACTGGCTCGCTGACCGGATTGGAGCTGTTTCACAAGAAGTTCGACCTGCCGCTGGCACAGGTGGTGCACACCGACGCGCCCTATTACTACCGCCGCCCCGACGCCAACATGAGCGAAGCAGAGTTCACCGCGCATCTGGTGGGCGAATTGGAAGCGCTGATCGAACGCGAGGGCGCTGACACCATCGCGGCCTTCATCGGTGAGCCGGTTCTGGGCACCGGGGGCATCGTGCCGCCGCCCGAAGGCTATTGGGCTGCCGTGCAGGAAGTGCTGAACAAACACGACATCCTGCTGATCGCGGATGAGGTTGTCACCGGCTTTGGCCGTCTGGGCAGCATGTTCGGCTCGGATCACTACGGCATGAAGCCGGACCTGATCACCATCGCCAAGGGCCTGACCTCGGCCTACGCGCCACTTTCGGGTTCGATCGTGGGTGACAAAATGTGGAAGGTGCTGGAGCAGGGCACCGATGAAAACGGCCCCATCGGCCACGGCTGGACCTATTCGGCCCACCCCATCGGCGCGGCTGCGGGGATCGCGAACCTCAAGCTGATCGACGATCTGAAACTGATCGAGAATGCCTCGGACGTGGGCGGTTATCTCAATGCGCAGATGAAGGCGGCGTTG
The DNA here is from genome assembly GCF_001634775.1 of Sulfitobacter sp. HI0027. NCBI lineage: Bacteria > Pseudomonadati > Pseudomonadota > Alphaproteobacteria > Rhodobacterales > Roseobacteraceae > Sulfitobacter > Sulfitobacter sp. HI0027. The sequence continues at coordinate 22,228 of NZ_LWER01000152.1, read as the reverse complement.
GGGGATCACCCCAAAGTGGGCGATATTCGCGGCGAAGGGATGCTCTGCGCCGTGGAATTGGTCGAAGACCGCGATGGCCGCACGCAGTTTGATCCGGCGCGCAAAGTGGTGCCGACCATCGTCGGCGATATGCTCAAGGCCGGGGTCATTGCCCGCGCCATGCCCCAAGGCGACATCATCGGCTTTGCGCCGCCCTTCTGCCTGACCCGCGAAGAAGCGGATAAGGTCGTGGGCGCCACCGCCGAGGCGATCAAGGCAAGCTTGGGCTAAGACCCAAGGGGATGAGGATAGAGCGGCCCGGCGGAAACGTCGGGCCGTTTGCGTTGAGGGGAATCACCCTTGGACGCGAAGTGGCGAGTCGTCCGATCACAAATGAAAATGCGGTAAAGATGGCCGTTTTTCGGGTCAAATTCCCTCGATATGGAAACAGTGCCCCGGTTTGTCGCCTATTTACTAAGAATTCGTCAAAATTAGGCCACAGTTCCCAGAGAAATTAGGGCAAAGCAGCGGTCCGTCCAGTTTGGGCCCCAAAGATTTTGATCTGTGGAGAGATGTAATGAAAATTCTGGCGGTGGATGACGACCCGATTATCCTCGAATTGCTCGGGCAATTTGTAGAGATTATCGGTGCGCATGAACTAACGACCGCCCCATCGGCTCTGCATGCGATTGATATGTTAGGCGATCCGAACCTAGGGCCGATTGATTGCTTCATGCTTGATATTCAAATGCCGAGCATGGACGGGATCGAACTGGCGCAGCACATTCGCAACTCGGCGCGCCATGCCGATACGCCAATTTTGATGCTCACCGCGATGTCCGACAAACGCTATATCGACGCGGCCTTTGCCGCCGGGGCCACCGACTATGTGACCAAGCCTTTTGAGATTGCCGAGCTGAAATCCCGCATCGGGCTGGTCGAAGGCATGGTGAAAGAGCGTCAGCAGCGGACCAAAAAGATTTTCGCCGCCAAGACCATCGCCGATCAGGCCACCCATATGGAATTGTTCGAGCCGGTCCCGATCTACGACGTGGAAAATGTGATCGACTACACCGCGATGGAAAACTACGTCGCGCAGTTGTCGCGCAGCGCGCTTTTCGGTTCCACCGCCTTTGCCTTTACCATCCGCGAGGTTGACGCCTTCCACGCGACGATGACCTCTTTCGAGTTCTATAGCCTTGTATCCGATGTGGCCGAGATCCTGTCTGATACGCTTGTCGACCATCAGGTGCTCATGTCCTACGCGGGCAATGGCACTTTCGTGTGCGTTACGGAAAGCGGATGGCGTCCGAATATGGGCGGTTTGATGGATGCGGTTAACTTGGAGTTGTCTCAAACCGAATTGTTCGACAATAATGGCGAACGTGTTTACCCGCGTGTCAGCGCGGGGGAGGCCGTGCGGCTGATCTGGAAGAGCGGCAATTCCGTCATGGATGCGCTGGCGCAGGCTCATGCAAGCGCAGAAGCCGCCAGTGAGGCACATACGAAATCGCTCAATGACTTTTGGCAGAATGATCAACAAGCATGACTAAAATGTTAGCGGAACTTCCCGGCATAGAGCGCATTCGCAAGCGCTTTGTCGAAATGCTGGACGAGCGCCAGACGCTGATCGCAACCCATGGCTTGGCCGCTTGGGACGGGACGACCGTGGATGAGATCAAAGGCAATCTGGCCAGCGTGCAGGCCATTCTGCACCAGATCGCAGGCAGCGCCGGGTCGCTCGGCTTTGAAGAGCTTGGCCGGCTGGCGCGTCAGTGCGAAACCCAAATCGTCGAGCATCTCGCCGGACCTCGCGCTGAACGCGCGGATTGCCCGATCGAGATCATCTCGGAGCTGGATGGTTTCGTCGCGCATTGCAGGCAGCAAATCGACGCCCAAGCCTAAGGGCACGGTGGCCGTGCTTTGCGCCGGCCCCATTCCTACAGACAATTTATCTAATAGCTGCCCAATAGGGCAGGCCAAGTGGTCGCTGGCCTAGTTGGCCTGCATCGCCGCCTTGACCTGATCTGCGAGAGCGATGGGGTCGAAGGGTTTGCTGATCACGTCAGCGGCCCCCAGATCGCGCAGCTCTTCGATTTCGTTATGCTGGGCGCGGGCGGTCATGAAGATCGCCGGAACGTCACGCAGGCTATCCATTTCGCGCATCTTCTCAAGGGTCTGGCGACCGGTCATGCCAGGCATCATCATATCGAGCAGGATCACATCGGGCGTATAGGACTGAACCTGGTTCAGCGCCGCTTCCCCGGTCTCGCATTGGACGACGTCGAAATCGCCGCTTAGCTCAAGCGCCATCAGCGCGATTTCACGAATATCGGCGTCATCCTCGACGTGCAGCAGTTTGATCATTCCATACTCTCTCTAGGAGGCTTCGCGCAGCAACGCAGCCGGTTCCTCTGCCGCTACCTGAGAATTTTTCTTCGGCAGGGTAAAGTAAAATGTCGTACCAAATCCCTCGCGGCTGTCAAAACCTATTTTACCGCCAAGATTCTCGACGATGGCTTTGCAGACGCTGAGGCCCAGCCCGGTGCCGCCATTGTCGGCCCGGTTGGAGTTGGACAGATCGGCAAACCGCTGGAACACCTTGTGCTGCTCAGAGGCCGGGATACCCGGGCCGCGGTCCGCTACAGAGATGCGCAATTCGTTCTCATTCTCTTCGGCGCGAATGGTAACGCGCTCTCCGGGTTTGGAGAATTTGGACGCATTGGATAAGAAGTTCGTCAGCACCTGAATGACCCGGTTCGGATCTGTGGTCACTTTGTTCAGGTCATCCGTGCCTTCCACTTGAATGCGCACGCCGTGGCGCTGTTCAAGCGAGGCGTTCGCGGCGCTGGTCTCATGCAGAAGTTCTGCGATATCAACCTCTTCAAGGTTGAACTCCAGCCGCCCGTTCGCGATCTTTTCCAGATCGAGGATGTCATTGATGATCAGCACAAGCCGGTCGGCATTGCGGTGGGAGATTTCTAGCAACGCCCGCGCTTTGCTCGGCAATTCACCCGCCGCCCGCGACAAAAGCAGCCCCATAGAGCCCTTGATCGAGGTCAGGGGCGAGCGCAGTTCATGGCTGACCATAGAGATGAATTCCGACTTCATCCGCTCTTCGCTGATGATATCCGAAACGTCGTGCAACATGACCAGGAATCGCCCTGCCGCGCCGCCGGTGGGCAGAAGTTTGATGGTGACTTGGAAATGATTGCCAAACAGTTGCGTGTCGAACTGCGTCATCGCCTTGCCCGACTTTTTCAGATCCCGGCAGGCCTCAAGAAGGGCTGGATTGTCGCTTTTCTCTGCCAAGGTTTCGAGCGTTTGCTCGGTATAGGTGTCGGTACACCAGCCGCTTCGGCTCATGGCGACGCGGTTCATATAGCTGAAACGCTCGGTTTCGGCATCGACGATCCAAATGTCATCGCGCAGTTCATACAGCGTTTCCGCTGTGTCGCGTTCGGCCAGAAGCTCTTTGGCGTGGGTCACATCGGTACGGGCTGAGATCGACCCGGACCATGCCCCTTTGTTGTCGAAAAGGGGCATCACGGTGCATTGCGTCTGTATCACCCGACCATCGGCGCAGCGCAGCGGGGTCTCTCCCTGCCATGTCTTGCCGGCCATCAAGGTGACCCGGATTTCTGCCAGAAGTTCGCGAAACTCATCTTGGTAAAGCATCGACACAGGCTGGCCGATCAATTGATCGCGGGTATAGCCCGTCAGTTCGATGAAACGGTCATTAACCTGTTCCAGCATTCCGCCGGTATCGACGATATTCACAATGGCGTGGCTATCAAATGCCCTAAGCCTTTGTTCCATATCGAAACTATCAGTACCCCTCTCAGGGCTCGACTGGAGCGCGTTCGCGGCGAAGGGCGTTAGCCCCGCCAGAATGATCGCGCCGACGACGGGGATAACCTCCCCCATTTGACCCGCGAAAAGCGCGGAGGTTGCGGTGTACCAACTGCCGGAAATGGCAGTGCCCAGAAAAAATGTGGCGGCGGTACGCTTGGTAAATGGCTTTGAAGACACTCGTAATTCCTCGCCCCGAAGCGGACATGCTCGAACTATAGCATGACATGTGCGTTGTAATTTAAACAAAATGCCAGAGCATATTGGCAATAATATGGCGTGTCGCACTTTAGCGTCACTTCGCCGTGGTGCGACAGGTTAAGATGCGCGTGCGGTTGTTCCCGTAATTGAGTTGACCACCGAGCTGATCCCGCTCCGTGATTTGACAAGGTTGATCCCGACGCGGGGATCGGGCTCTCGGTTGTTGTCGGCGGATAGGCTGATGATCTTGGCCTCTGGGTGCAGACGGATGATGTCCTCCAACAAAGAGCGGGCATCGCCGTCAGGCAGGGACCAATCAAGGATCACCACATCAAGCTCTTCTTGGCCGATCAACTTCTGCGCTTGAGCGAGGTTGGTGACATTGGTCACCTCTGCCACGCTGTCCAAACCGGTGCGGATCACCTCTGCAAAGTCGATATCGTCTTCGATATGCAGCACGCGCAGCTTCGTGTCCCGCTCCCCGACTTCCGCGTCGGGGGCGGCGGGCGATTGCACGGTTTCGGCCTCGGCGATGGGGCAGGTGAACCAAAAGACGGTGACGCCTTTCGGGATGCTTTCGAATCCGATGGTACCGCCCTGACGTTTGATGATCTGCCGGGTGATGTTCAGCCCCAGCCCGGTGCCGCCCTTGGCGCGTGTGTCGGACCCATCGGCCTGAGAGAACGCCTGAAAGATGCGCGGGCGGAAGTTTTCCGGCACGCCGGGGCCGGTGTTCTGGATAAAGACAATCGCCCGGTCCCCCAGCCGCTCGGCGCGAATTTGCACCTCACTCTCGGCATCGGAATATTTACAGGCGTTAGAGATAAGATTGGCCAAGACCTGCCGCGTGCGGCTTTCATCCACCCGAACCGTCAGCGGTTTGTCGGGCAGTTGCACGCCCAAGGTGTTGTTGTGGGTGATCGCGAAGGGCGACATTTCGTTGACCGAGTCGCTGATCACCTTGTTCAGATCAACATCGTGGAAATCGAACTGCACCTCGCCCGACGAAATCTTTTCGAGGTCCAGAATATCGTTCACGATATGCGACAGCCGGTCGGCATTGCTGCGCGCGATGTCGATCAGCCGGATATGCGCCGGGAGGAAGCGGCTGTTGTCCGTGGTGTCGATCAGACCCAAGGCCCCTTTGATCGAGGTCAGCGGCGTGCGCAGCTCATGGCTGACCGTCGAGACGAATTCGCTCTTGATCTGCTCAAGCTTCTTTTGGTCGGTGATGTCGTTGATCTGAACGATAAAGACATAGCCGCGCGTGTTCTTGTCAAAAGTCCACGAGACGTTGAACAGGCCCCAGCGTTCATAGCCCAGCTTGTGGGTGATGCGGTATTCGGCCTGATAGTTCTGTGAACTGCGCGAGTCGACGAGCCCGCGAACTTCACTGTAGAGCTTTTGCAAATCGCCTTCGGGCATCAGATCGCCCAGTTTGGTATTCGACAGCAGCTCTTCTTCGCTATAGCCGCAGAGCGTGCAAAGCGCGCTGTTGACGCTGTTGAACACGCCCCCTTCGCCCAGGATCGCCATGCCCACGGGGGCCGCTGCCAGCACCTGCCGAAACCGCCGCTCGCTGGTTTCAAGCGCGTTGCGGGCATGGACGATGTCGGTCACATCGGTCTGGGTGCCGACCATCCGCAAGGCAGTGCCGTTTTCATCGCGTTCGGTCACCACCGCGTCCGAGCGCATCCAGCGCCATTCCCCGGTGCCAATCTTGAGCCGGTATTCGGTGACGGAACGTTGTTGCTGCCCCGAGATGCAGGCCTGATCGGTCTGGTTCAGCAGCGGCAGGTCTTCGGTATGGACACGTTTGAGGAATTCGGCCTGCGGATCGGTCAACCGCTCGAAATCGGCCATCCCCAGAATGCGCCGCCATGTGTCGGACACCTCGGATTTCCCGGTACGCAGGTCGATGTCGAAAACGCCGATCTGCGCGCCTTCGAGGGCGAGGTCATAGAGCGCTTTGTTCTTCGCCAGTTCATCCTGCACCGCAAGTTCCGAGGTCAGATCGCGCACGATTGCCGTCACGCGCCGCTCGCCGGTGTAGGTGGTCCAACTGTTGCGTTGTAGATCAAGCTTCAGGTCTTGGCCAAAGCAGGTCTTGCCTGCCGCGTTGACCTGCTCGTGGTCATGGTCTTCGATCAAGTCGGTGACGAGATTGCGGAAATCCATCCCCTTGAGCGCCTCATGCCCATAGCCAAAGCAGACCAGTGCCGCTTGGTTGGCGAAAAGCACGCGGTCCTCGCCGTCGAGCAAGAAAATAGGCGTCACAGCGTTCTCGATGACGGCGCGGTTTTCCTCGTCATGGGCGTCGATCTGACGTTCGCGCAGCACGGCAAGCTCGCTCAGGGCCGCGCTGCGCTGGCGCAGGCTGCGGAAGGCGACGAAGAAAAGGATCGCCAGCAATATGCCGGAAATCAACAGGATCTCCGGCACGGCACTGTGCGTGGCGCTGTCGAAACTGATCGTGCTGACATGGACCACAGTCCAAGGGCGGCCAAAGCGTTCGATCGTTTGGGTAATGCTGTGATGCCCGCTTTCGACACCTTCGGGCGTGCTGTCGAAAATCCGGTTCTCCGGGGCGGTGGTCAGCCCATCGAATACTTTGATTTCATAGGCCTCCCCCTGAGCCGGGGTCAGCGCGTTCAGCAGGTTTGCACCGACAAAGGGCGCATAGACCCAACCGATAAAGCCTGCCGTATCCTGCGCCGGACGGTTGCCGGCGGCATAGACTGGACGTAGCAACAGAAAACCGGGCTGACGGGATTTGTCCTGCACCAGCAGAATGCGCGGTGTCAGTTGCGGCTCTCTGGTCTCGCGGGCCCGCAGGGCGGCGCGGCGGCGGTCCTCGTTAAAGCTGATATCAAGGCCCACGGCCTCTGCATTCGGCCCTTGGGGGTAGATATATTGGATCACCATCTTCTCGGCGTTGCCGGTGTTGGGGTGGATCCGGAAATCTTCTATCCCGAGGGCGGTTACCTCTTCGATGAAAGCCTCTTCGGTCCCTCGGGCGACCGGGGCGACAAAGCCGATGCCGTTGATGCCGGGCAGGAAGGTGTCGATCTCCAGCGTATCGACGTAATGCGCGAAATCGCTGGCGGTCACTTCGTCAGAGGCGTTCATGAAGGCGGCGATGCCGTTGAGGCTCTGCAAATAGGTGTGCATCCTCGCGTCGAGGCTTTGCAGGCTTTCCTCGGCGATCCGGTCAAAGGCCCGTTCGGTGGCGAGATCATTGCTGCGATTGCTGTAGAGAAACACCCCAAAGGTGATGGCGAGACATCCGAGAAACAGTATAAATTCGGGTCGCCGCACCAATTATAGCCCTTGTCTCTGGCCACCAGAAGGCGGCGAAATTTTAACCCCAAGGCAAAACCTAACGCATAGGGGCAATATATCCAGTTCGGCCATATTCACCTAAGGGTCGAAAAAATCAACAAACGGATGCGCTGCACGGGCAAAGCGCGGGGAATGTGGCTTTGCGGCAAATGCTGCGGCGGGCGGGCGACTTACGGCAGGGATTGTGACCTGTCGCCGGGCGCTCTACCAATGATGCGCCGGGGAGGCGGGCCAGAATATCGGGAGAGATCACCATGAATGACGAGACGCAGCTAGAGGGTCGCTATGACTATATCATCGTCGGCGCGGGCACCGCGGGCTGTGTTTTGGCCAACCGTCTTAGCGCTGATCCAGCCAATAACGTCCTGCTGCTTGAGGCCGGGGGCGATGACAACTACCACTGGGTCAAGGTGCCGGTGGGGTATCTCTATTGCATCGGCAATCCGCGCACCGATTGGATGATGAAAACCGCGCCCGAGCCGGGGTTGAACGGGCGCTCTCTGACCTATCCGCGCGGCAAGGTGCTGGGCGGCTGTAGCTCCATCAACGGCATGATCTACATGCGCGGGCAGGCGGCGGACTATGACCATTGGCGGCAGCTTGGCAACGCCGGGTGGAGCTGGGACGACGTGCTGCCCTATTTCCTCAAGTCCGAGGATCACCACGCGGGCGGCAATGACATGCACAGCGCCGGAGGCGAGTGGAAGGTCAGCAAACAGCGCCTGCGGTGGGACATTTTGGAGGCCGTGCAGGACGGCGCGCGGGAGTTCGGGATCGAACCGCGTGCCGATTTCAACGATGGCGATAACGAAGGCTCGGGCTTTTTCGAGGTGAACCAACATGGCGGTGTGCGCTGGAACACGGCGCGCGGTTTCCTGCGCCCCGCGATGCAGCGGCCCAACCTGCGGGTGATGACACATGCCCATACCAATGGGCTGATCCTAGAGGGCAAGCGCGTGACCGGCGTACGTTTCACCCATAAGGGCCGCGCCCTTCGGGCCGTGGCCGAGGGGGAGGTGCTCTTGGCCGCCGGGGCGATCAACTCGCCGAAAATCTTGGAGCTGTCAGGTATTGGACAGAGCGAGCTTTTGAGCGGCATGGGCATCACCACGCTGCATGAACTGCCCGGCGTGGGGGAGAACCTTCAGGACCATTTGCAGATCCGCACCGTTTATAAGGTGCAAAACGCCAAGACGCTCAACACGATGACCCATTCGCTGTGGGGCAAGGGGCGGATGGGTCTGGAATATCTCATGCGGCGCAGCGGCCCCTTGGCGATGGCGCCCAGCCAGTTCGGCATGTTCACCAAGTCCGATCCGGCGTTGGAGACACCCGATCTGGAATATCACGTGCAGCCCCTGTCGACCGACAAGCTGGGCGATCCGTTGCACCCGTTCCCGGCGATTACCGTTTCGGTCTGCAACCTGCGGCCCGAGAGTATCGGCTCTTGCCATCTGACCAGCCGCGACAGCGCGGTGCAGCCCGACATCCGTCTGAACTATCTTTCCGCCGAGAGCGACAAGCGCGTCGCGGTTGCGGCGATGAAGCAGGCGCGACACATCATGACGGCCAAGGCGCTGCACCCTTATCAGCCCGAGGAAATCTTGCCCGGCCCCGTCGTGCAGAGCGACGAAGACCTGCTCGACAAGGCGCGCGATATTGCCACGACGATCTTTCACCCCGTTGGCACCTGCAAGATGGGCAGCGACCCGATGGCCGTGGTCGATACCGATCTGCGGGTTCATGGGCTGCGCGGGCTGCGGGTGATTGATGCGTCGATCATGCCCAAGATCGTATCGGGCAACACGGCATCGCCGACGGTGATGATCGCCGAAAAGGCCGCTGACGCCATTCTGGCGGGGCGGTAGGGGATGCTGACCACGCGTTTGACCAAACGGCTGGGGATCAGCCATCCGATCATCCAAGCGTCCATGGCTTTTGCGGCTGGCGGGCGGCTGGCGTCTGCGGTCTCAAGCGCGGGGGGCTTGGGCATGATCGGTGGCGCTTACGATTCCGGCGAATGGATTGCTGAGCAGCAGGATCTGGCGGGCAATCAGTCGGTCGGCTGCGGCTTCATCACTTGGAAGCTGCGCGAGCATCCGCAGGCGCTGGAGCAGGTCCTCGCCCGCGATCCGGCAGCGGTCTTTCTGTCTTTTGGCGATCCGGCAGAGTTCGTCCCCGCGATCCAAGCGGCCAAAGTGCCGCTGATCTGTCAGGTGCAAACCCTGCGCGATGCCGCCCATGCGATTGATCTGGGGGCTGAGATCATCGTCGCCCAAGGGGCCGAGGCTGGCGGCCACGGCGAAAAACGCGCGACTTTCACGCTGGTCCCCGAGATTGCCGATCACATCGCCCGCCATGCGCCTGACGTGCTGCTTTGTGCGGCAGGCGGTGTGGGTGACGGGCGCGGGCTGGCGGCGGCGCTGATGTTGGGGGCCGACGGCGTGGTCGTCGGCTCGCGGTTCTGGGCGTCAGAAGAGGCGCTGGTGCATCCCGCGATGCTAAAGGCCGCGATTGAGGCCAGTGGCGATGATACACTGCGCAGCACCGTGACCGACATCATGCGCGGCTATGACTGGCCCAAGCGCTACACGGGCCGCGTGCTGCGCAATGAGTTCACCGACCGCTGGCATGATGACCCTGACGGGCTGCGCGCCGCGCTGGCGCAAGAGTTGCCGCGCTGGCAGGCGGCGGTGGCAGAGGGCGATGCCCGTACCGCCAACGCCTTTGTCGGAGAGGTCGCAGGGTTGATCGGCGCGGTCAAACCCGCGGCCGATATCCTGCGCGATATTGTCCAAGGGGCCGAAGTGGCCTTGGCGCAGACCTTTACCCGGTGACGGGGCTGGGCAAAGCTCGGTCAACCGTGATCTTCGACCTCTTCCCGGCCCGGCACATGTTCGCGGGCGGGGGCGGTCTCCCAATTCTCGATCACTTCCATCGCCTCGTCCGCGCTTTCGACAAAGCGGAACAGGTCGAGGTCTTCGGCAGAGATCGTTCCGGCATCGGCCAGCGCGTCCCAATTGATGATTTTTTCCCAGAACTCGCGCCCAAACAGCAAGAAGGGCACGCGGTTCATGCGGCCGGTCTGGATCAGGGTCAGGGCCTCAAAGAGCTCGTCCATGGTGCCGAAACCACCGGGGAAGACGCAGATCGCGCGGGCACGCATCAGGAAATGCATCTTGCGGATCGCGAAATAGTGGAAGTTAAAGCACAGCTCCGGCGTGACATATTCGTTGGGCGCCTGCTCAAACGGCAGAACGATATTCAGGCCGATGGAATGGCCGCCTGCGTCCAACGCGCCACGGTTGCCCGCCTCCATCACACCCGGCCCACCGCCGGTCACGATGACGTTCTCCACGCCGCCGGTCTCCATCGATTTTTCGGTCATCAGCCGGGCAAAGGTGCGCGTCTCGTCATAAAAACGCGACAGATCGGCCAGCGTCTTGGTGCGGGCGGTGTGTTTCTCGGCTGGTGCAGGAATGCGCGCGCCGCCAAAGAGCACGATGGTTGATTGGATGCCGTGGGCATCGAGCAGCAGTTCGGGCTTGAGCAATTCCAGTTGCAGGCGCACCGGGCGCAGCTCATCGCGGCACATGAAGTCATCGTCGGTAAAGGCCAGACGGTAGGCGGGCGCGCGGGTTTGCGGCGTGTCGGGGGCGTCTTGGGCCTTGGCGCGGTCAACATTGGCGCGGCGCAGGGGGTGGCGGTGTTCCTCGGTCATCCTCGGGTCTTTCCTTGGTCTAGGGCTTGGCTCAGGTGGCGCGATGGCCGCTCAGGTCAACATGCATTGTTGATCGCAGAATGACCACGCCCCTCATCGCCCGGCAATTGCACCCTAGGCGGTGCAAGGCTATAGCCCTCAAAAGGCCTTTTCACATTCGGAGACTTGCCCCATGTCCAACGCCCAACTTGAAACCGCCATCGAAGCCGCTTGGGATACCCGCGACCAGATCACATCCGCCACCACCGGCGAGGTGCGCGACGCCATCGAAGAGACGCTGAATGCGCTCGACAGCGGCCAGCTGCGCGTGGCGGAAAAGCAGGACGACGGTCAGTGGCATGTCAATCAGTGGGCCAAAAAGGCCGTGCTGCTGGGCTTCCGCATCAAGGATATGGAGCATCAAGAAGGCGGCCCGCAGGGCGCAGGCTGGTGGGACAAGGTCGACAGCAAGTTCAAGGGCTGGGGCGATGCCGAGTGGAAAGAGGCCGGCTTCCGCGCCGTACCGAACTGCGTTGTGCGCCGCTCGGCCTATATCGCGCCCGGCGTGGTGCTGATGCCGTCTTTCGTGAACATCGGCGCCTATGTGGACAGCGGCACCATGGTTGATACATGGGCCACCGTCGGCTCCTGCGCGCAGATCGGCAAAAACGTGCACCTTTCGGGCGGCGTCGGCATTGGCGGCGTGTTGGAACCGATGCAGGCAGGCCCGACCATCATCGAAGACAACTGCTTTATCGGTGCGCGGTCGGAAGTCGTCGAAGGCTGCATCGTGCGCGAAGGTTCGGTGCTGGGCATGGGTGTCTTCATCGGCCAGTCGACCAAGATCGTCGACCGCGAAACCGGTGAGATCATGTATGGCGAAGTGCCCGCAGGGTCGGTTGTTGTTGCAGGCACTATGCCCTCGAAAAACAACGTGAACCTTTACTGCGCCGTGATCGTGAAACGGGTGGACGCCAAGACCCGCTCCAAGACCTCGATCAACGAGTTGCTGCGCGACTGAGGGAACCAAATGCACCGTCATAGCGTTGAGACCTGAATTCAAAGGAGATTGACGACATGACGGGTATCGGTTGGTTTGCCGCAATCATCGTGGGTGGCCTTGCAGGCTGGATCGCAGAAAAAATCATGAAATCGGACATGGGTCTGATCATGAACATCATCCTCGGCATCGTTGGTGCCTTGGTCGCGAACTGGCTCTTGATGCTGATCGTTGGCAGCACGCTGGGCGGTTGGTTCGGTCAGTTGGTGGTCGGTATTATCGGTGCCTGCCTGCTGATCTGGGTCACACGGTTGGTCCGCGGCAAGACTTGATTGCCAAGACCTAAGGGCAGGGGCGCGGCCCCTTTCCAAATCTGAGCGAAAAGGTTAGGGCTGCCGAAAGCAATCGGCGGCCCTTATCATGTCTGAACCCAAGAAAACCAAGAAACCTTCGCGTCAGCAGGTCTTTACCCTTTTGGTTCAGATCGGTCGCAAGGATGGCGATGGCCTGCCCGACAAGGCCACCGGGGCCGCGCTGATGTGTTTCGCCTCTGGTATCGACGAGGCCGAAGCCGTGCGAGAGACCGTGGCGATCCTCAAACAGGCCGACACCAACCCGCTGGACGTGACCGGCTATGGCACTCTGGAAGAGCGCGAGGCCGAGGGCCAAGAGATCGACGGCGAAGAGCGTGAGTTGATGCAGCGCGCACTAGAGGAAAACTCGGTCATCGTCGCCCAAATGACCCCGTTTTTCGACTGACCACGGTCCCACACGGGGAATTGCAGTGCGCCCCCTTGGCATCGGCGCGATTTGCCCACACAAGTTACCGGACAAGCGATAACCCCTGAAAAGGAGCCGAAATGTCCGGTCTCGACCCTGTTGATCTCACCGCAAAACTGGTGCGCTGCGCCTCTGTCACCCCCGTCAACGATGGTGCGTTGGAAGTGCTGGAAGAGGTGCTGGGCGCGGCTGGGTTCGACTGTACGCGCGTGGACCGGGGCGGCATTTGCAACCTTTTTGCCCGCTGGGGCAACAAGGGCAACACCAAGTCTTTCGGCTTTAACGGCCATACCGATGTGGTCCCCATCGGGGATGAGGCCGACTGGTCGATGCCCCCTTTCGGAGCCGAGATCAAAGACGGCATCATGTATGGCCGCGGCACCACCGACATGAAATCCGGCGTGGCGGCCTTTGTCGCGGCGGCGGTTGATTTCGTGAAGGACACACCGCCTGATGGCTCCATCGTGCTGGCGATCACCGGGGATGAAGAGGGCGACGCCCTCGACGGGACCACGGCGCTGTTGGATTTTATGGCCGAAAACGGCGAGCGGATGGATGTCTGCCTTGTGGGGGAGCCGACTTGCCCCGAGACCATGGGCGACATGATCAAGATCGGGCGGCGCGGGTCGATGAACGCGCATTTCAAGGTGACGGGCAAACAGGGCCACGCGGCCTATCCGCACCGGGCCAACAACCCGCTGCCCGCGATGATGCGGCTGATGGACCGTTTGGCCAGCTATGAGTTGGATCAGGGCAGCGATCATTTCGATCCGTCGACACTGGCGGTTGTCACGGTCGACACTGGCAACAAAGCCACCAACGTGATCCCGGCGCAGTGTCGTGGCGCGGTGAATATCCGGTTCAATGACCACCATTCAGGCGCAAGCCTCAGCGATTGGCTGCGCGGCGAAGCGGATAAAATCGCAGGGGAATTTGGCCTGCAGGTTGATGTGGAGATCAAGATTTCCGGCGAGAGCTTTATCACCCCGCCGGGCGCTCTGTCCGATCTGGTTGCGGGCGCGGTGGAGGCGGAGACGGGCGTGCAGCCAGAGCTTTCTACCACCGGCGGCACCTCGGACGCGCGTTTTGTCAAAGCGCATTGCCCGGTGGTCGAGTTCGGTCTGGTCGGTCAGTCCATGCACCAAGTCGATGAACATGTGCGGGTCGAACATATCGGACAGCTTAAATCCATCTACACCCGCGTGCTGCGGAATTATTTCACGTGAAACCAACGCTCATCGTTATGGTAAAAGAACCGCATTCCGGTCGGGTGAAAACCCGGCTGGGCCGTGACCTCGGCATGGTGGGCGCGGCATGGTGGTTTCGCCACCAGACGCGCCGCCTGCTGCGCCGCATCGAAGATCCGCGTTGGCAGGTGGTGCTGGCTGTCGCGCCGGATGTCGAAGGGTTGCAAAGCCGGGTTTGGCCCGCGCATTTGCCCCGCTGGCCGCAGGGCAGGGGCAATCTGGGCGGCCGCATGGCACGGATGCTACGCGCCGCACCCGGCCCGGCCTGTGTGATCGGGGCGGATATTCCGGGCATCAACCGCAAGGAACTTGCGCGGGCCTTCGACGCGCTCGGACGACATGACGCGGTCTTTGGCCCCGCGCCCGATGGGGGCTATTGGCTGGTGGGGTTGAAACACCCCCGCCGCGCACCGCCCAGCCTTTTCGACGCTGTGCGCTGGTCCGGCCCTTACGCGCTGGCCGACAGCCGTGCGACCCTGCCGGGCTACCGCATCGCCGAAGTCTCAACCCTGCGCGACGTGGACGAAATTCACGATTTGCCATGACGACAGGGGGGCTGCGTGCTACCTGCTGAGGTATGAGCAAGATACCCAGCAAATCCGAGATCCTCGACTGGATCGAACAGAACCCCACGCTGACCGCCAAGCGCGACATCGCCAAAGCCTTTGGCATCAAAGGTGCGGCGCGGATCGATCTGAAGCGCGTGCTGAAAGAGCTGGAGGCCGAAGGCCATCTGGAGAAGCGCAAGCGCAGCTATCAAGACCCGGATCGCTTGCCGCCGGTCTCGGTGCTGTTGGTCACGGGGCCGGACAAGGATGGCGACCTCTTTGCCAAGCCGATGGAGTGGCACGGTGAAGGGAAAGAGCCCGTCGTGCTGCTGATCCCGCGCGACAGCGACCCCGCCCTTGGCGAAGGCGACCGCATTCTGGCGCGGCTGACGCTGGTGAAAGGCGAAGACCACCACTATGAGGCGCGGCTGATCCGGCGCATTGGCAGCAATCCGAAAAAAGTGTTGGGCATCTTCCGCAAGGCTGCCGAAGGCGGGCGGATCGTGCCGATCGACAAGGGCGCAGACCGTGAATGGCGCGTCGGGGCAGACCATACCCACGGGGCCAAGGACGGCGAATTGGTCGAGGCCGAGCAGGCCGGACCAAAGGGGCGCATGGGCTCCCCCCGTGCGCGAATTGTCGAGCGGTTGGGCGACCCCTCAGAGCCGCGCGCGGTGTCACTTATCGCGATCCATCAGCACGGCATTCCCGATGATTTCCCCGATAAGGTGATCGAACAGGCCGATGCCGCCAAACCGCAGGGCCTCAAGGGCCGCGAAGACCTGCGTGATCTGCCGCTGGTCACCATCGACCCGTCGGATGCGCGTGACCATGATGACGCCTGCTATGCCCATGCGGATGAGGACCCCAAGAACGAGGGCGGTCATGTCGTCTGGGTCGCCATTGCCGATGTGGCCGCCTATGTCACACCCCGTTCGGCGTTGGATATCGAAGCGCGCAAACGGGGCAACTCCACCTATTTCCCCGACCGCGTTGTGCCGATGCTGCCGGATCGCCTGTCGGGCGATCTGTGCTCATTGCACGAAGGTGTCCCGCGCGCCTGTATCGCCGTGCGTATGGTGCTGGATGCCAAGGGCAACAAGATCGGTCATACGTTCCATCGCGGGCTGATGCGCTCGCCCGCATCCTTGCATTACGAAGAGGTGCAGGACGCCATTGACGGCAACCCCAACGACCGCACCGGCCCGCTGTTGGAGCCTGTGCTGAAACCGCTTTATGCCGCCTACGGCGCACTGAAAACTGCGCGGGCCGAGCGGCAACCGCTTGAGTTGGACCTACCGGAGCGCCGGATTGAGTTGGGCGACGACGGCAAGGTGAAATCGGTCAACTTCCGCGAAAGGCTCGACGCGCATAAGCTGATCGAAGAGTTCATGGTGCTGGCTAATGTCGCCGCCGCCGAGACGCTGATCAAGAAGAAGACACCGCTTCTGTTCCGCATTCACGAGGAACCCTCTCCGGAGAAACTGGAATCCCTGCGCGAAACGGCGCATGCGGCTGGCTTTACCCTGGCTAAGGGGCAGGTTTTGCAGACCGCGCATCTTAACCGGCTGTTGGATCAGGCGGCGGGGACGAATGATGCGGAACTGATCAACCTCAGCACCCTGCGGTCGATGACGCAGGCCTATTACGGGCCCGCGCATATCGGGCACTTTGGCCTCGCCCTGCGGTCTTATGCACATTTTACCTCTCCGATCCGGCGCTATGCCGACCTGATTGTGCACCGCGCCCTGATCACGGCGCATGGCTGGGGCAAGGACGGTTTGACCCCGGAAGAGATCGAAGGGCTGGAACAGACCGGCGCGCATATCTCGGACACCGAGCGGCGCTCGATGGTGGCAGAGCGGGACACGACCGACCGCTACCTTGCGGCGTTTCTGTCCGAGCGGGTCGGCAATGAGTTCACTGGCCGCATCAGCGGCATCGCGCGTTTCGGTGCTTTTGTGAAACTGGACGAAACCGGTGCCGATGGGCTGGTACCAATGCGGTCTTTGGGGCGCGAGTATTTCCACCATGATCCAGAGGCGCAGACGCTGATGGGGTCCGATACCGGCATGATCATCGGCATCGGCCAGCGCGTGACCGTGCGCTTGGCCGAGGCGGTCCCGGTGACCGGGGGCATCGCGCTGGAACTGCTTGAGATCGAAGATCAGAAGGTAAAACAAGGCGGGGGCGCTGGTCGGCGCAGCCCGGCGGGGCGCAACCCGCGCGGCAAGGCCGTGAAAGCCAAGCGCAAGAAGGACAAGATCAAGCGCAAAGTGACCCGCACCCGCCGCTGAGACGGCAAACAAGCGGAGCTTCGCGGATGGCCGCGCCCCTCCCTTTCCACCGGGGCGGGGCGAGCATAGGATTTGTCGCAACTCTATGAGGTGAGGCGATTATGATCCGGCACTACGCGATGATTTCAGGCATTCTTGCGACCGCAGGCATGGGGGCTTCGGCCTTTGGGTCGGGCCCTTCTGAATCCACGCGGCCCGCGCCGCGCACGTCGCAGGCCGTGGTTGTTTCCGCCACCCCGGCAGAGCAAACCACCCCTGCAGAGGTTACTGGCGATGACGCCGGGCTGCGCGCTTGGGTGACGGAATTCCGGCCCCGCGCCCTGCAGCAGGGCATCGACCCGGATGTTTTTGACCGCGCGCTGGATACGGTGCTCTATGATACCGAGGTGATCCGCCGCGACCGCAACCAGTCCGAGTTTACCAAAACGATCTGGGATTACCTCGACACCGCGACCTCGGCTCTGCGGGTGCAGAATGGGCAAAAGGCGTTGGCCCAGTGGGAGCGCACGCTGGAAGATATCGAAATCAAATACGGCGTAGAGAAAGAGATCGTCACCGCGATCTGGGGGCTAGAGAGCGCCTATGGCAGTTTCCGAGGCGGCGACAGCGTGCTGAATTCACTGGCCACCCTTGCCTATGACGCGCGCCGGGCGGAGTTTTTCGAGGGCGAATTGCTGGACGCTCTGCGTATTTTGCAGGCGGGCGATACCGATGCCGAGCAGTTGCGTGGCTCTTGGGCGGGCGCGATGGGGCATACGCAGTTCATGCCGTCGTCCTTCCACGCCCATGCCGTCGATTGGGATGGTGACGGGCGGCGAGACATTTGGGGCGACAACCCCAGCGATGCGCTGGCCTCTACCGCGGCATATCTCAAGCATTTCGGCTGGACGACGGGCCAGCCTTGGGGTGTTGAAGTGGCCCTGCCCGAGGGGTTTGACTATCTGCTGGCCGACCGGGAGGTGACCAAGACCCCGGCGGAATGGGCCGACCTTGGCGTGACAGCGTTGAATGGCGACGCGGTGGCGGATCACGGGCCCGCGTCGATCCTGCTGCCCGCAGGTGCGCAGGGCGCGGCCTTTATGATCTTCCCGAATTTCGCGGTGATCGAGCGCTATAACACGGCGGATGCCTATGTCATCGGCGTCGGTCATCTGGCCGACCGGATCGGTGGCGCGGGGGAGATAAAGCAAGAGTGGCCCCGCGAAGACCGCGCGCTGAGTTTTGATGAGCGGATCGAATTGCAAACCCTGCTGACAAAGGCGGGTTTCGACACGCAAAAGATCGACGCCAAGATCGGCCCGCTGACCGTCAATGCCGTGCGCAGCTATCAGCAGTCCGAGGGGATCGCGCCGGATGGCTATGCTTCGCCCCGGCTGCTGGCCCGACTGCGAAACGAATAAAGGGCCACCCCCAAACGGGGGCAGCCCGGGTCATTTAGGACGCAGCTTTCAGCACGTCCTTGTCTTTTAGGTCGGCATAGGTCGCATCCAGTGCCTTGGTCGCCCGTTCGGCGAAGATCTTGATCTCTTCGGGCGTGATGACCAGAGGCGGAGAGATGATCATCCGGTCGCCGACATGGCGCATTACCAGATTATTGGCGAAGCAATGCTCCCGGCAGGTGTAGCCAGCGACGCCCCCGTCCGCGAATTGCGCACGGCTTTCCTTATCCGGCGTCAGCGGCAGAGACGCCATCAGGCCAGAGACGTTAACCCCGCCAACCAGCGGATGCTCTCCCAGCTTATCCAGCGCCTCTTTCAGCGCGGGGGCGGCGACGTCTCGCACATGGTCGACGATGTTCTCTTCTTGCATGATGCGCAGGTTTTCCAGCGCCACGGCGGCGCAGACCGGGTGACCGGAATAGGTGTAGCCGTGGTTAAATTCGCAGGCGTTGATGACCTCGGCCACTTCGTCACAGACAATCGACCCGCCAATCGGCGCGTAGCCCGAGCTGAGGCCCTTGGCGATGGTCATGATATGCGGCTTGATCCCCATGGTTTGCGAGCCGAACCAGTTCCCTGTCCGGCCAAAGCCACAGATCACCTCGTCGGCGATCAACAGAATGTCGTGTTTGTCGCAAATGCGCTGAATCTCGGGCCAGTAAGTGCTGGGCGGAATGACAACCCCGCCGGCGCCCTGCACGGGTTCGGCAATGAAGGCGGCAACCTTGTCGGCACCCAGTTCGACGATCTTCGCGTCAAGCTCCTGCGCCCGTTTCAGGCCGAAGTCCTCGGGCGATATATCACCGCCCTCGGCATACCAATCGGGCTGACCGATGTGATGGATTCCGGGGATCGGCAGGCCGCCTTGCTCATGCATATAGGTCATGCCGCCCAGACTGGCCGACCCGACCGAAGAGCCGTGATAAGCATTCTTGCGGCTGATGATATGGCTCTTCTCTGGCTTGCCCTTTTGCGCCCAATAGGTGCGGACCATGCGCAGGTTGGTATCGTTCGCCTCTGATCCGGACCCGGCGAAAAAGACGTGGTTCAAATCACCGGGGGCGAGGTCGGCCAGTTCCTTGGCCAGCGCGATGGCGGGCACATGGGTCGTTTGGAAGAAGGTGTTGTAATAGGGCAGTTCGTTCATCTGCCGCGCGGCGACCTTGCCCATCTCTTCGCGGCCATAGCCAAGGTTCACACACCACAGCCCCGCCATCGCATCGAGGATTTCATTCCCCTCGCTGTCGGTCAGATAGATGCCCTTGGCCCGTGTGATGATGCGCGCGCCCTTGTCGCCCAAATCATCATTGGTGGTGAAAGGATGCATATGATGCGCCGCATCAAGCGCCTGAAGGTCCGCGGTGGGGAGGTGATTCGTAATGGGTGGCATGTCTGTGCACCTTCTATCTGCGTGAAAAATAAGCTTCGCTGAAGAATATGATCAAATTATAGCATGTCAATCGAATCAACGCGGAATGGGCAGCCCATCAAGGGCGGCGCGGATTTGGGTCATTCCTTGTGCAACATCGCCTGCCATGACCTCACCCGCCAATGCGGCATCCCCGGCGGCAAAGGCCGCAAGAAGTTCTGCGTGTTTATCGGGCAGATTGCTGGTGCCATAGCGCCCGCAAACCACGCGAAGCGAGGGGCCGAAACGCAGCCACAACCGGTCCACCGTGGCGGCCATGATGGGCGCTTCTGCAAGGTCGTAGATCATCCTGTGAAAGCTGTAGTTCTGCATCAGATAGCCACCGACATCGCCCCGATCAATGGCAAGGTTCAGCGCGTTGTCGCAATCATGCAGAGCGTTCAAGCGCCCGTCTGTCATGCGGTTTGCAGCGCGTTTGGTCAGTTCCGGCTCTAGCGTTTCACGCATGAATCCCAGCTCTTCCAGCCCGGCGTGGGTCAGCTCTGGCACGGTGACACGGCGGTTGCCCAAATGGGTTAGCGCCCCTTCGGAGATCAGGCGTCGGATGGCCTCGCGCACGGGCGTCATGCCTGCATCAAGCGCGGCGGTCAGACCTTGGATCGTAACCCCCTGTCCGGGGGCCAAATCGCCAAAGAGAATCATCTTGCGCAGACGCTCGTAAACATGCTGATGGATTGGTGTCTTGACCGCCGCATCGGCGGCGGGAAGCAATCTCGGATCGGTCTTTTCTGAACCCATGGGAGCGGTCTTTCCGTCTTGTTTCGCCGTGTGTTGCAGCATTTCATTCTGCATGAAAGCATAAACCATCTTGCCCGAGGAGGCAAAACTTGATCAAATTGACGAAAGGTGGGGATCAACCCGACCTGTCTAACGGGAGTATGAAATGAAACATGTGCTACTAAGCAGCGTCGCCGTCGCCACCTTGATGGCAGGTGCCGCCACTGCCGAAACGGTCCGCGTCTACAACTGGTCGGACTATATCGACGAATCCCTGCTGGATAAATTCGAAGAAGAGACCGGCATCGAACTGGTCTATGACGTGTTCGACAGCAACGAAGTGCTAGAGACCAAAATGCTGGCCGGTGGGTCGGGCTATGACGTGGTTGTCCCCTCGGGCACCTTCCTGCAGCGCCAGATCACTGCCGGTGCATTCCAGCCGCTGGACGCCTCCAAGCTGCCCAACCTTGAAAATATGTGGGATGTGGTTTCCTCGCGGACCGAACAATATGATCCCGACAACGCGCATTCGATCAACTACATGTGGGGCACCACAGGCATCGGCGTGAACCTCGGCAAGGTCAAAGAGGCTCTGGGCGAAGACGCCCCGGTCGATTCTTGGGATCTGGTTTTCGACCCTGCCAATATGGAGAAACTGGCCGATTGCGGCGTCCATTTCCTCGATGCCCCGGCCGAGATGATCCCGGCGGCGCTGAACTACATCGGCGAAGACCCCAACAGCCATGACCCCGATGTAATCGCAAAGGCGGAGGAGGTCTTCATGCCGGTCCGCCCCTACATCCAAAAATTCCACTCCTCGGAATATATCAATGCTTTGGCCAACGGTGATGTCTGCGTCGCAGTCGGCTGGTCCGGCGATATTCTGCAGGCCCGCGACCGCGCGGCCGAAGCCGACAACGGCGTTGAGATCGCCTACAACGCCCCCTCCGAAGGGGCGCAGATGTGGTTCGACCAGATGGCCATCCCGGTCGACGCGCCAAACCCCGAGGGCGCGCATAAGTTTCTGAACTTCATCATGGACGCCGAGAATATGGCGGCAGCGTCGAACTACGTGTACTACGCGAACGGCAACAAGGCCTCGCAAGAGCATTTGGTCGAGGATGTGATCGGCGACCCGGCGATCTACCCTTCCGAAGCGGCGCTGAACAACCTGTTCACCACCACACCCTACCCGCCGAAAGTGCAGCGCGTGGTGACCCGGCTCTGGACCAAGATCAAGTCTGGTACCTGATTTGAGACAGGGGGTGCGGCCAGTCTGGTCGCGCCCCTTTTTCTTGCCCCGCGACCCGATCAAAGCCCGAGCAATGCCCGATCAAAGGATGTCTCAACCGTGAGCCCAACCGTCTTCGCCCCCTGGAACGACCCCGACGAAAAACCGCTCATTCGCTTTAAGAATGTGACCAAGAAATTCGGTGAATTCGTCGCCATCGACAACCTGTCTTTGGACATTTACGCACAGGAATTCTTTGCTCTGCTGGGCCCGTCGGGCTGCGGTAAGACGACGATGATGCGGATGCTGGCGGGGTTTGAAAACCCAACCTCCGGGCAGATCGAACTGGCCGGGCAAGACATCGGCCCGGTGCCGCCGAACAAACGGGCGGTGAACATGATGTTCCAGTCCTATGCGCTGTTCCCGCACCTCAGCATCTGGGACAACATCGCCTTTGGTCTGCGCC
>NZ_LWER01000151.1:0-22138 GCF_001634775.1 Sulfitobacter sp. HI0027 | reverse complement strand
ATCACTGCGGATGTTGACGCGGATCGCGTCCATGAACACCACCGGATAGCAGGGTTCCAGTGGTCGGCTCTGCCAGGCGGTGACCTCGTCCATCACAGCCTCAGTGATCACCGATATCAAGCTGGGTGATGCCTCAAAGCCGTAAATCTCCTCAATGTGCCCTTGGATCTCACGGGTCGTCATTCCGCGTGCATACATGCTGACGATCTTGCGGTCGAACTCGGGAAAACGACGCTGATACTTGGCTATCAACAGCGGATCAAAGGTGCCGTTGCGGTCGCGCGGAATATCCAGGATGACCTTCCCACTGTCGGTAGTCACAGTCTTCTGGCTGCTGCCATTACGACGATTGGGCGGATGGTTCTGGCCCTCCGCGACACCTTCTTCGCGCTCTGCCCCAAGATGTTCCTCCATCTCAGCTGTTAAAGCGCGTTCTGCCAATGCTTTGGTCAACTCGGCAAGAATGCCCTCCTTGCCGAATAGGTCGCCAGAGGACCGGCCTTCCATCAGTTGGTCTAATAGCTTTTTGTCGATGCTCATACGTGGGTCTCCTTATAGAGCAGTTACCACGCCAGAGCACAAAATTCAGGACAGTCCCTTGATGGCAGAGCATGCCGAAGAAGCGATTGACCGTCTTGCAGACATAGCGCGTCGCTTCCCACACCTATTCAAGAATATTCACTCATTTTGCCGTGAGGCGGAAGACGAGGAAGCCATAGCCGCATTCGTCTTGGAACTACTTCGTGACAATGACGCGATGATCTACGAGTTTCAGCTTTTTTGGCTGACCCACATTCTTGAAGATCGGCTTCTTAACACCAATTCAGCGGCAGAGATCATAGACAGGCTGAACAATCATCCAAACGCCACATCGATCTCAAGAGCTAAACTCCTCGAAATACCCGACTTAAGGTACGGTTTAGTAGAGCTTCGCGACGCCCATTTGGGTGCTGGGCAATCCGATTGGTTGTCCTGGTCTAGCGCGGTCGGCCACAGAGGATTGAATAGAATCGACCGCCGTCACAGATTAGGATACTTTGCCAAAGCTTCAAACTACAATAAGCTTGTGTTTGACATAGTGTCGAAGAATTGAGTGGGCCTTTAGAGTTCACCTGAATTTTTGATATTGTCAGTATTACCGAATTTTGCACAGCGTCCGCTCTGGGGAAGCTGCGCCGCAGCACCTAACTAAATCGGCAAAGTCCGCAACGGGCCGACCACGTCGGGCGTACTGCTTCATTCCAGATCGACGTCGCCCATGCGTGGCGCATGGACATGCGTTCGGACCAGTAACGCCGCAGCCGCGCCAGCGATGGCGCCGAAGAGATGCGCCTCCCACGAGACGCCGGGTTGGCCCGGAAGAACGCCCCAGAGAATGGAGCCAAAGAGGACACCGACCACCAGTGCCGCGCCCAGCGTGATCGGTGAGCGATCCACAAGACCGCGCACAACGAGGAAGCCGAACCAGCCGAAGACGAGCCCTGACGCACCGATATGGATGGCCGAGCCGCCGAACAGCCACACGAGACCGCCGCCGAGGCCGATCACCACGGCGTTCAGCGGCAACAAGGCCCGCGTGGTCGTGGCCACCAGCAGACCACCCATCACCATAAGCGGCGGGGTATTGGCCATCAGGTGCCCGAAGCTTCCATGCAGGAGTGGCATAGCGATGATACCATCCAACCCGCCGGGCTGCCTGGGGATAAGCCCGAAGGCCGGGTTCAAACCGTAGCCGACGATCCAATTGACGACCTGGACCGCCCAGAGCAGCGCGACAAAAGCGGCAAGCGCCGCGGCGCGTCGAAAGAAGGCGCGCATGTGATCCCGGTTCATCATGTTGGTGACAGTAGACGTCCCCACAGCGCCTTCAACGGCTTTCGCGCGATGCACAGGGTGCCACCTCCGGGAAAGGGGGTTTGAGGCCGCCAACCTCGGTACGGCTCAAGCCAAGAGAATGGCTTCGATCTTACACAGTGTTCCCCGGCCGCAGAGGCATGATTTCACGCTCGGGGCGCTTCGGGGCTTCGGCGAATTTGCGGGCATTGTCATCGATCGTGCTGTGCCAAAGCTTCGAGACGAAGGCTCGGGCGTCTTGGACCGTCATGTCCTTTAGCGAAGAGGACAGCGCCATGAAAAGCTCATCCTCGCTATTCGCAGAGGCGCGGTGCATGGCGTCCGCGTAAAATGAAGGGTCGTTCAGGGCCTGCTCGCGCAACGGCATCCGCGCGAGGTTCTCTTCCGGGATCGCCATGAAGATCGTGTCCTGCAAGTCGGTCAGATACGCACGCCGCGATGTGGACACCGGCTTTCCCACCGCCTTGGCCTCCAAATACGCCTGCAGGTTCTTGTCGAGCTTTGCCCTTGCATGGGTCATGATGACATCACGCTTGCGGTCAGGCAGCGCAAATCCGGTGCAACGCTCGATATGAGCAAGGAGTTCTGCAACCTCTGCCTCAACATCAAAGCTCTCGAACCATGGAACCGTCCCTGACCTAGCCGCCACGCGCTCGCCCTCGATATTGCGTTGATATATTATTGTATCGCATTTACACCAGATCGCAAGCGGGTGACGTCCTTTACGCAAACGGACATGGAAAAAGGGGAACCGTGATCCCACGGCTCCCCTTTCGGTTCAGGTCGTCTCCCCCTCGCGCGCCGATTAGGCGACCAACGACAGCCCCGTGCCTGCATCCTGCGGCTGCTCACCGCTGTCGATGAACGGGATGATCGAGAAGGTCTGCCCGCCGCGCTGTTCTTCGTTCTGCACGGCGTTGACGCGCAGGTCGCCATCGGGCGTGTTGATCAGCAGCGACAGGTAGTCATTGCCCGTGCGGCTGCTTTTCGCCATCCAGGCCGAGCCGACGCGGATCGGCGTGCCCCGGGGCGAGCTGACCTCGATCCGGTAATCGGGGTGGGTCTCCTCGGATTTATAGCTGTTCTCGATCAGCATGAACTCCAGATCGAACATCATGTTGGCGATGTAGCCCGTGAAGGCGTTGTCAGCGTCCATGGCGGTGAGCTCGCCCGAGATCGAGCCGGATTTCATCAGGCCGTTCGAGACCAGCGGGATGATCTCGAATTCGCCGCTCTGGGCCGCGCGCGCCTCTTTCGTCTGCACCGCGTTGACCCGGAACGGGCCCAAGCCGACATCGATCTGCATCGAGATGTAGGGGTTGCCGCTGGTATTGCCGGTCTCGTTCCAGGCCGTGCCGATACGCACCTTGCGGCCTGATTTGTTGACTGCCGTCACGTCGTAAGCCGGGCTGCGAGCGGACATCTTGGCCCGTGCCTCGAGCTGGATGGCGATGTCAAAGCGCGTCGAATGGATCATGCCGGTGTACTGAGCGGCTGCGGTCTCGACATTGCGGGTGAGGGTTCCTGCGAACATGGGATGGTTCCTTTTGGATTGGCCGGTGTCTGACGTCCTTGCCAGCGCATCCGGGATTGCTTTCTCGACCCCTTGAGGGATCACAAATCAGAAAGCCTGCTTTCCTTTCAGCCCCGCCCACGGGTCAGATCTGCCGTCCGAGTGGGAATGCCCCCACGCCTCCGGGTGCTACGCCCCTCCCCTGCCCGTCTGGTCTTGATTGGCTGCCCGGATTTTCCGCGCCGTCCTCCGATCGCGCGATGAAGAACTCCGCCTCTTTTCCGTTCAACCGGTGCCTGCCCCGGTCGGTCAGACCGATGCAGCTACCATTCGGCACATAGGTGATGAGGTACTGACCGAGCCGGTCCTTGTGTACAACGTAGCCGGTATTGGCCCAATGCACGGTCTGCCCGGCATCGACCGCGGCTTTGACTTCATCGAGTGTCATGCGAACCTCCTTACGAAGAATGGTGGGGAAACGACGCAAGAAGCCCGATCTTCCAACCGGGCTTCCATGCAGCATTCGTTTGGCAAACGGCCGAGAGCTGTCAGGCGCTTTGCGTGGCCCGCGTCGCGCGCGCCGCCATCCAATCTTTCAGGCCAAGAACCGTTCTACCGGCGGCAACCTCGGAGGCCCAGGCGACCCTTGGGTCGCCGCAGGGCTCATCGCCAGAATGCCGGTCGATATGGCCATTGGCCATCCATGGCTCGGGCTGGATCCGTCGCAGCCAGTCCGCTATGCTCGGGATACGGCCCTGGCAATCTTCGCGGACATGTTGCTCGCCGATCCAGCGCACAGGTATGTCCCGACCAGCGCTATTGGTCAGGGTCAGGCCGAAGACACGTTCGGCTTCAAACAGGCCTTGAGCATGATGGCGCATGGCTCGGTGCGTGAAGAGCGCGAGGTGCTCTTTCGAGGCGTCGAACCAGTCGTGGACGGCTTGATAGTCGGACGGCACCCCGCCGAATTTCCGGGCAGAGCTTTCAGCATGATGAAGCGGATGGGCCATCTCAAAGACCCTCATCATAGCTGTGCGAGCATTCGACATAGCGGTCCGCGTGATCGAGGGTGATGCTGTCTAGTGCTATGTCCCAGGTCAGCGTGCCGTAGCCGCCCTCGTTGTTTTCGAACCCCGGGTGATCGTGATAGGCGAGCGACCAGGCGAAGTCGCCAACCTCTGTGGCAAGCGGCTCAGGCAGTTGGACCTCTGCAGGCTGCACCGTCACATCCTCGACATTGCCGGAGTCGCCATAGCCTTCGTATTCGGCAGTGACCCCGCTGATGCCAAGCGCACGTAGTTGCGCGAGCAGCTCCGTGCGGGATGCCTTCAAGGTGGTTTCACGCTCTGCGCGCCACTGAGCCGCCATTGCGGCATAGTCGATCTGGGGATTGGTCATGGGTCTGTCCTCTCATCTGAAGTTGGGGGGCTGAGCGTGGCATTGGTCTGCCCGCGCCCCGAAAGCGCAGACCGGTGAAATCCAGATCCGCGACGCCCGACCGAAAGCCCGCTTTGACTTTTCAGGCGGCTTGTTCTGCCGCTCTTGCGGCTCGCTGCCCCACGATCCGGGCCAGAATGCTTCCCGTGTCGATCCCGTCCCCATGCGGCAGGAACACCCGCAGCTGGAAGGCGATGATCTCAGTAAAGCAGCCCATGGCCTTGAGGCCATCAATCATGCCCCTGTCTACGCCGCACAACTCAAGGCGCATCTCGCCTGCGACACGGCGACGGGTCAGGGTGAGACCGCGGCCCAGATCGACAGGCGCGGTGGTGCCGAGGTCAGCGGTCAGCATCTCCTGCGGTGTTTGCGGGTTGGAGACGAGGAAGCGGGCGCGCAGCGCGGCCGCCCCTTCCTCGCTCAGCGTGCGCCCGATCATCGCCGTCGCCCCGTCGGGCGTGACCCGGTAGATGCGCTCATTGGTGGTCGGAATGTCCTTCCAGATCGGCAGCAGCAGCCCGGTCAGCAGGTAGAGCTTGGTCGTGGTGGTTTTTGGCAGGGACGCAGCCTCGGCATCCCAAAGCCGTGCAAACTCGGGCCTTCCGATGTCTTCCCAAGCCGAGGACTCGAAGCGCGTCTCCTCTAGGTAGCTCGACCCGTTTGGCCGCACCGCCTTGCGCATCAGCGTGACAATATCCTCATCGTACATCTGCATGGGGCGCGCCGAGATCAGCGCCGCGCGACCGGAGGCGCGATTGACCATCGGCAGCTTGTCGGGATTGCGCGATATGGCCGCTTCGGCGCCCAGGACATACACTGGGTCCGTCACCTCAAGTCCGATGATCCGCGTCACGGCGCCGGATTTCGGGCAGGTCCAGAGATCCTCCGTGGAGACCTGCTCGATCCTTTCGCCGCGCAGGGTTTCCACGCCGAGATCGAGCGTGCCCGCCGCGCGCGCCCGTTCAGTCTGATCAGCGATCCGGCGCATGAACTCGGCAAAGAGCGCGTTCTGCATGTGGATGGGAAGGGCAAGCACCCGGTTCAGAAACCGCTGGATCGGGGGAAGCTCCTCGAGAAGCACACCGTCCTTGTCGATCAGCCGCAGGGCGGTCCAGTCGGTGAAGTTCTCGTAGCTCATCGCCTCAGCGCGCCCGGCGGCAAGATCGGCGAAATACCCACGCAGCGCCGCCCGCGCGATCGGACTTTCGAGATTGTCCTCCTCCCGGAACATGCCCTGCGAGCCGGTCTCGCGCTGACCCTTCGTCAAGGCCCCCAGCTGGTCGAGGCGTTTGGCTATAGTCGAGGTGAAACGCTTCTCGCCATGCACATCCGAGGTGCAGACCCGGAAGAAGGGCGCGCTGACCTGAGCCGAGCGATGCGTGCGCCCGAGCCCCTGGATGGCCGCATCCGCGCGCCAGCCGGGCTCCAGCAGGTAGTGCCGGCGCCGTTTCTGGTTCTTCGCCGTTTGTGCCGCATGATAGGAACGGCCCGTGCCGCCCGCATCGGAGAAGATCAGGACATCCTTTTCGCCGTCCATGAAGGCTTGGGTTTCGGATGAATTGCTACTGGCGGAGCGCTTCTCGATGAAGAGATGACCATCCTCGGCCTTCAAAGGGCGGATGGACCGACCCGTGACCTCTGCGACGGCCTCGTCGCCAAAAGCCCAGAGGATCTGATCGAGCGCCGAGGGGATCGGGGCGAGCGTCATCAACTCCATCATTGCCGCATCGCGCAGGGCGAGCGCCTCGCGCGAGACAACGAGCGCGCCAGTTTCATCGCGGAGCGGCTCGGCCACCATGTTGCCGTCGATCTCGACCAGCTTTTGCGCATGGATTGGGAAGGCCTGTTCGAGGTAGCCGAGAACATTGTCGCGCGGCGTCAAGGCCCCCTCAACGAGTTCATCCTCCGGGTCCATCGCCTCAAGTCGGCGTTTGAGCAGGCTCTCACCTGTCGAGACAACCTGGATGACGCAAGCCTTGCCCGCCGCCAGATCGTCCTTGATGGCGTGGATGATGCTTGGAGCCTTCATGCCCATCAGGAGATGGTTGAAGAAGCGCTGCTTCGTGCTCTCGAAGCGGGACTTGGCCGAGGCGCGTGCGGCCGACGCATTGGTCTCTCCCGAGGCATCGTTGACGCCGGTCGCAGTCAACGCCGCTTCGAGATTGTGGTGGATCGTCCGAAACGCACCCGCGTATGCGTCGTAGATCTCGATCTGGGCAGGGGTGAGCGCGTGTTCGAGCACGTCATATTCCACGCCATCAAAGCTGAGGGCACGGGCCGTGTAGAGGCCGAGCGTCTTGAGATCACGCGCGACCACCTCCATGGCAGCCACGCCGCCGGCTTCCATCGCCGAGACGAAACTCTCGCGGCTTGGGAAGGGGTATTCGGGGCCCTGCCCCCAGAGCCCCAGCCGCGCGGCATAGGCGAGGTTGTGCACGCTCGTGGCACCCGTGGCCGAGATGTAGAAGACGCGGGCGCGGGGTGCTGCCAGTTGCAGCCGTAGGCCAGCAAGGCCCTGCTGGGAGGGTTTGACCCCCCTGCCCTGCTCAGACCCTGCCGCGTTCTGCATGGCATGGGCCTCATCAAAGGCCAGCACGCCGTCAAAGTCTTCACCCATCCAGGCGAGGATCTGGCTCAGCCGCGTGGTGCCGCATTTGCCCTCGGACCGCAGCGTGGCGTAGGTGACGAAGAGGATACCGTCGCCCATCGGGATCGGCTGGTCCGGTTTCCATTTTGAGAGCGGCTGGATGTCGGCTGGCGAGCCGCCGAGATCAGTCCAGTCGCGGATCGCGTCCTCGATGAGCGTGGCGGATTTGGAGACCCAGATCGCCTTCCTGCGCCCGGAAAGCCAGTTCACGAGAATGAGCCCCGCGCATTCGCGGCCCTTGCCGCAACCGGTGCCGTCGCCGAGGAAATAGCCAAGGCGATAGGCACGTGCATCCGGGTCATCATCGGCGCGCGTCAGCTTGGTCTGGTCGTCATCGATGGTGAACTGACCGGCCAGGTCGCGCCCATGGGCATCATGTGCCATGACGATGGTCTCGAGCTGCGCCTCGGAGAGATCTCCCTCCTCGATCAACCGTGCGGGCAGGCGCAATTCCGCACTGGCGGCACCTGAGGGCACCGGCGGGGCCACAGAGGCCATGGCGATGCTCTCGACCAGCGGCGTGGGATGTTCCTGCGCGCCTGCGATCTCGATCCGTTGCGGACGGTAGCGCGCATAGATGTCCGAGATGGGCGTGTTGTTGCGCGGGGTCTGAAGGCTCGTGAAGCTGAGCGGACGGACGGCATTGGCCCGGGCTGTGGGGGCGGTGATAACACCGGCAGCGGTCTTGCGCGGGACAGATGATCGAACGGTTGGCCGAGTATGAGGGATCGCTTCAACCCGTTGGGCCGGGCGCATCTCGGTCCGTGTTGCGGCCACGGCATCGACATATGCCAAGGCTTCATCCAGATCCCGCACAGTGACGCGGATCATCTCGCCGTCTTCCTGCACCTTGTCGAAGACCATGAGTTGGGTTTCGACAGAGGTGCCGAGCTTGCGGTAGACTTGCCCCGGCATCGTCAGCGCCAAGCGCGGCGTCAGGAGACCGCAGGCGCGGGACCAATGCGCGGCATCGCGTTCGGGCGTGAACCCCGGCGGCATGATCGCCACCAGCCGCCCACCGGGCGCCAGGCGCTTTGCTGCCGCGATGAGATGTTTGGCGGCGATGTGCTTGTCCCGGGAGCGATCGACCGAGGAGGCGAAGGGCGGATTCATCACCACGACGTCGGGTAGAACCGGCGTCTGCAGCAGATCATCGATATGCTCGCCGTCATGGCCCGTCACCTCGCCACCGAAAACCGCGCGCAGGAGGTGCTGGCGAAAGGGGTCGATTTCATTGAGCACAAGCGTGGCACTGGCCCGGGCAGCGAAAGCAGCGAGGGCACCGGTGCCCGCCGAGGGCTCCAGAACGGTCTCGCCCTTGCGGATCGCCGCGGCCCGCAAGACCAGCGCCGCGAATGGCAGCGGCGTGGAAAACTGCTGCAGCCGGATCTGCTGCTCGGAGCGGCGGGTTTCCGTCAGGAGCCGCGAGGCAAGCAGCCTTGCAGCGGCGATGTCACCTGCCGCGCCGTCCCCACGCAGCAGCACCTGGATGGCCGCAGCCTGCATTAGATCATAGGCCATGCGCCAGTCCCAGGCATCGCCGGCATCGCTGCCATGAAACGTCTCGCGCATGACGCGCGCGAGCGCTGAGCTGCGCAGGGGTTGGTGGTGGATCTCTGTGCCGATAAGCGCTAGCGCAGAGGCGAGATCGGCTTCGGAGATTGCGAGAGGCGGGTTGGCCGTTCTGGGTTTGGACATGGGGGTTTCCTTTGGATCAGGGTCTGAGTTCCAAAGGACAAAAAGCCCGCTTTCGCTTTTCAGTGTGGCGTAGTCAGACCGCGCTGACCTCCAAGGCTTGGTCAGGTCTTGGGTTCGACCTGCCGCTTCGCATCAATCAATGCCTGTGCGGCCTGCATCACCTGAACCTGAGATGTTCCCGAGCGTGCATCCTCCAGCGCGGCCTGCACCTGCGCGCAAAACCACGTGTCATAAGAATTCGCTTCAGCGGCCATGGAAATGCTCCTCGAGACCGATGTGCGGCTTTTCTTTATCCGTTGGGTTCATTGCGCTTTCTCCGACTGTATTATGCGCCGATGCTACATCACTGGGCGTGGTGACGTAAACGGCAATGGCATTGTGGTCACATTAAGTCGGGCAACTTGGGGATCGAATGCCGGAGCAGACAGAATCTTACTTGAAGCTCAAAGCCGCCGTTCATTGAAAGCGCGGCGAAATCTGACTTTGAGTCCATTCCGTTGAAAAACTATTTGCTGCAACTGCAAACTTCTAAAATGTGGGGAGCTGTTCTCCGATGAGCCAATAGAGACCCGGTGTGACGTTGAAATTTCCATACTTTGGAATTTTGTTTTGCCGAAATCGGCTTCAGCGCGCTGCAGGAGGGTTTTTCAACACAATCAGCCCAAAGCGCCTGATGTTGCGCGATTCACCAGCGACGGCTTCAGCAATGAATATTAGCTGTTGCCAATCGATAAATTCAAGGAGTTGTACGGGTTGCGGGCATCAGTTTGTGCATTCGAGGTGTCACGCCTTTCCAATTTCCCGCCATCGCGGTTCTAAGGAAACCAACTTGCACAGCCCGGTTCACGATTTGGTAGTCAGTTCAACCACGCCAGATAAATTGCCATGACAATCCACACCACGACAATCTGTGCCACCATGGCAATAATCAGAAACTTTGTCCGGTTGTAGTCCTTTTTTACATCGATCTTTTTCATTGGTGAATACTCCAGTTTGCAGGACCGTGCTGTCTTTTACATATGTGGAGCTGAACCGAATACAAGCGACAAGAATGCAATGCTGCCATGCCCGATTCGTCCTGCAAAGCCGGCCTCAGTGCTCGATGCAGCTAATGGCAGGAACGAGCCCATTGTCACGGATGCTGCACAGTGCGCAGGTGGCTGGCAATCGCCAGAAACCGACACTGGCAGAAGTGAGGACGGCCCTTGGCTGCCTCGTGGAAAGCTGCGTCAAGCTGCCCAAGATTACGAGGCGGGGCGCGATCAGACGCCCCGCAAGATGGCTTTAGCCGATCGCGGCGGCGACCGCCGTGGCAAGCGACGTGGTCGGGCGGCCGATCAGGGTCGATAGCTGCGTTCCGTCGTCGAACAGCACCCCCTTGGAGGCCTCGACATCACAATGGGCGAGGAACCCTGCCAGTTCGGTAGGCAGGCCCGCGCTGGTCAGCGCAGCGGCATAGTCAGCCTCGGGCATATCGACGTAAGGGATGTCCTTGCCCGCCTGCGCGGATAGTGTGGCCGCCAGATCGGCGAGGGTGAAGCTTTCATCGCCGGAAAGTTCATAGGTTTTGCCCTGAAGGCCTGTGTCCAGCAGCACGGCGGCGGCGGCCTCGGCATAGTCCTGCCGCGTAGCCGACGAGATCCGGCCATCCTTGGCCGCGCCGATCAGGGCGTTGTGTTCCAGCGCCGCAGGCAGGCCCATGGCGTAGTTCTCTGTATACCAGCCGTTGCGCAGCACGGTATGGCCGATGCCGGAAGCGGCCAACAGTTTTTCCGTCTCAACGTGCTCCGGGGCAAGGCCGAGCGTGCT
This sequence comes from Sulfitobacter sp. HI0027, assembly GCF_001634775.1. NCBI lineage: Bacteria > Pseudomonadati > Pseudomonadota > Alphaproteobacteria > Rhodobacterales > Roseobacteraceae > Sulfitobacter > Sulfitobacter sp. HI0027. Next base: position 11,180 of record NZ_LWER01000151.1, on the reverse strand, counting down.
GGAGGGTGCTTTCAGCAGGCTGGTGTAGACGATATGCTGAACCCCGGCGGCCTTCGCGGCTTCGATCACGGCGGCATGTTGCGATACGCGGCGACCGATGTCGCTGCCCGAGATCAGCAGCAGCGTGTCGATACCGTCGAGCGCCGCCGGGAGGGTTTCGGGGGCGTCATAGTCGAAGATACGCGCCGGAACACCCAAATCCGCGGCCTTGTCGATGTTGCGGGCCAGCGCGACGATGCCGCCCGGCGCATTCTTGGTTTTCAGGGTGTTGATGACGAGGCGGCCAAGCTGGCCAGTTGCGCCGGTGATTGCAATGGTCATGGTGCATCTCTTTGCTTCTGGTTGCGATAGCGGAGAGTTAGAGTCTTTACTTATGAAAAGTAAGTACATACATTTTTGTTAGCTTGAATTTTCCGAGGTCCCCATGCCAAAACTCAGTGACGCCGTCCGGTCGGGCAAGCTGGTGGGCAACCTGCAAGCGCAGGAATGCCCATCGCGCGATATCCTCAAACATGTCACCGGTCGCTGGGCCGTCTTGACACTGATCGCCCTTCAGGGGCGGACGATCCGCTTTGCCGCGCTCAGGCGGACGATCGGCGGGGTAAGTGACCGGATGCTGACGCAGACGCTTCAGACGCTGGAGGCGGACGGCTTCGTGCATCGGCAGGCCTTCCCGGTTGTACCGCCGCATGTGGAATACAGCCTGACCCCTATGGGCGAAGAGGTCGCGCAACACGTGCGCGTGCTCGCCGACTGGATCGAAGACAACACCAGCACTATCCTGTCGACGCGGAAAGAGATCGCGGCGGAGTAAAAAGCCGCTATTGAGCTCAAACGTTCTACAATCACATATGCCGCGAATGAGGGCTTGTCGCCCATAGTGATTTTCGGGGCGGTCGCGAGGCACACAGAGCGACCGTTCAGGTCATGTATTCCAATGGCGGGTTTGTCCCGCATCTTACCAGTTCGTACACGATGCAGCGAACGGCAGGTGTACGGATAGGGAGGGACTTCTGAGAATTTCATCGTACCAGCCATATTACACACCAATGTCGCCTATTTCACTCTGCCCAAGGGTGACAGCAGATTGAAACGCATAATGCCCACTCACTGGCAGCCTTAGCGTGGGATTCCGCCCCTCGGGCATTCGACCCCACTTACCGATCGGGCGCCGCTTCAAGGGACGTCTCGAACCGCTTGTCCGCCGCTGCAGCTTCTTTCAAGAGCGCGTCGAAATTGTCAGGTGGGTTGCCATCTTCCAGCATCCCTTTGAACGTCGCATAGGCATCCGTCTTGCTGCCGTAGGCGCGCAGGGTCTTGTCGTCGTTCACCCAGGCCACCACGATGACCTTCGCATCGCTGTTGAACCGATAGAACAGCCGATACTGCTGGAAGAATTTCGCCCGGAACCAATGCTTGCGGTGATCGCCGAGTGTGCCGCCTTGCCGGAAGGCGGCGGCACCCGGATCTGCCGGTATGGCCTCGGTGACCAGCTTGAAGATGGCGGCCAGCCGTTTCGTCGGGTTTTTCTTGCGCCAGGTCTTGGGATCGCGTGCCTTACGCGCCTCGACCTCTTCAATCAGCCCTTCGAGCTGATCCAGAAAGAGCGGATGCGCATAAATCGACCATCCGTTTACGACAAGGGGCGCCCCTGCGGGCACGCTATCGCCGCTCATTCATCCTCGAGCGATAGCGGCGCATCGAGATCGACGTTAACGTCTCCGACCAGTGCTGCAAGACGGTCATGCAAAGCCCCATCGAACGCCCGAATGCGGTCCGGATGCGCCTTGATATCGGCCTCGACAAAATCGAGAAAGGCTCCGAGCACGGGATCTTCCTCGTCGCTGCGCACGGGCTCGATATAGACCCTGCCACTCGGCTCGGTGCAGTAACGAATCTGGTCGCCCTTGCCCAGCTTGAGCTGTTTGCGCACACCCGCCGGCACGGTCGTCTGATACCGATCCGTGAGTTTCGAGACATCTTGTGCGAGGGCTGTCATGGCAGTCTCCTGAAGAAAAGGTTCTTTGCTGCCCGCGATAGGTAATGCATTTGCATTGCCTTGTCAAGACAAGCCGCAGCATCTGCTGTCGCCGGGCAGGTCGATGAACCGTCCGGCGCAGGACCTAATTTCGCCCCGCCAGGAACTCCGCCAGCACCGGGCTAGCCGCACCTTTCGCGGAGCTGAGCAGCTCCGAGCCCGCAAGCGAGGCCTTCGACAGGCGTACGAGCCCACCAGTTTCCTCGATGCGGTAGCAGCGGCGCTTTTGCCGCCCGCGCCTGTAGTGGGTCGCGGTGACAATCTGGCAGGTACTGCCATCGGTGAGCGTCACAGGTGCTGCGAGCTTGATCTTGTCGCCTTCCTCGTAGTCCGGGATCGCAGCCCAGTCCTGGCAGCGCTGGCGCCAGGCATGAGCATAGCTGTCTGGGTCTTTCAGCTCGGACAGCAGGGCCAATAGGCTCAGTGGCGCGCGGGATTCGACCGGTCCCGCGCTTTCCTCCATGTCCTTGTAGCCCCAGCAGCCGTCATCATATCGGGTAAGGAATACGGCGGCGAAAGTGATGGAGCCATCCGCATCGGTGACATAGGTCGTGTCTTCGACAGGGGTGCCGTCGATATTTGTGACCTTTGCCGCCGCGTACCAAGTCGAACCCACCTTGCAGGCTTTGACCAGTTCCGTCTTGCGCCTTTCGCCCTCGAAGGTGCACAGCCGAGCAATCTCCGCTTTCTCATCCGCGTAGGTCTGGACGCGGCCGTCGGTGTAGCAGAGCCAACCCATCACGCCGCCCTCCGGTCATCGATTTCCATCAGCGCATCGAGCGGCACGCGGTAGGGCTGCATGGCGTCGAAATCCTCGCAATTGCCGCAGTTCTGCACGATCGCGAAGGTATCGCAGGCATCCTTGAGGATGACCCGGAAGGTGCCGCCAAGGCCCGAGGGCACCTCGTAGGTCCCGCCGATGAGATAATCCGAGGCCCGGCGCACGAAGACGCGGATGCTGTGGCCATCGGTAGCGAGCCGGATCGTCCCCTGCCCCCGGTCGATGAGCACCTGCACGTCATCCAAGATGTCGGTGTAGAACTGACCGGTCAGATCGCGAAACGCCATGCGGCGCTGCGCCATCCAATCGGTGTCCCGAAACGGGTTCATGCCGTCGGCGAAGGCGAAGGAGGGATCGGCCTGCTCGGTGGTGACGATACGGGTGGTCGTGCCATCGATGCCGTTTGAGCGCAGATGCACACCATTGCCGACGATGAGGATAAGGGCCGGCCTGTCCACGGGCCCGTTCCAGTTGGGCAGGAAGGTCTTGCAGGCACGCGCATGGGCGATTTGCGCCGCAACAGCGGAGGCAGAGAACTTGAGAATAGCCATGGGGATGTCTTTCCGTTGGGTTTGAGAAGGTCGACCCGCGCGGGTGGCATGGTCCACGCGCGGGTCGCGTGATGTCTCAGGCCGCTTGCGCGACCTCGCTGTAAGGCTCGGGGGTTTCCGCAGCGGGCTCCGCCTCATCAAAGGCGACACCGTTGGTCTGCATCATCGGCGGGCACCAGGCGGCCACGGCAGCGCGCTGCGCGTCCGTGAGTGTGGCGAAGGGTTCGGCGAAGAGCTTGTCGCAGAAGACGACGATCTCTTTCTTGCTCGACGAGGCGAGCGTCACCGCCTCCTGCGCCAGACCCAGTTCTTCGCCGAGGATCTTGAGGAGCCAGGCCTTCTTGAAGCGATTGAACAGCGCCGCGTTCGGCGTCCAGTGGGAGCGGATGTCGGGCATGATCTCGATTTCGAAATCATGCATCAGGCTGTCGCGCCGCGGGTCCCGCGCGAAGCAGGACTGCGTGGTGCTCGCGGTGGCATAGGCCACGAGCTTGGCCTTCTCACCTGCCTCCAGCGCGCGGAACGCCGCGAACTGATCGGCGGGCGGGCGGGTATCATCGAGCCACGAGAGGTCCAGCGCATCATGCGCCGCCGCCACCTGCTCGAGCGAGGTCTCGTCGATCTCGTCCATCTTGGCATGGCTGCGGTATTCCTTGCGGGCATCGATCTTGATCGCCTGCGTGACACTCATGCCGCTGGCCAGAACGTCGCTCACCAGCTTGAAGAGCGTCAGATCGAGCGTGGCTTCCGGATGCAGCGCCATCGCGGCCCCAAGCGCCATGGCTCGCTCGGTCTTGAGGTCCTCAGCCAGTGAGGTCGGGTAGGTGATTTCGCCGGCGTCCGGGGCCTCCTCCCCGGTCGGGCTAGCCGAGGAGCCGCGCGCGCCCTCCTCTTTGACGGTGTCCTCGGGGCGGACGAGGCCAACATGGAGCGTGATCTGCCCACCCTGCCACGAGGAGATCACCCCAGACCGTGCGAGGTCCTCGGCGCTGTAGGCCTCCTGCAGATCGCGCGCTTCCTCTTCCAGAGCGTCGACGCGCTCGTAGAGGGCATTATAGGCACCGTCCTCGAGCCCCTCATCCTCCATCTCGAGCTGCAGTTTCTCCAGCTCGGCGGTAATCTCAACCACGCGCTTCTGGGCGGCCTCATCGGGCTCGATCGAGCTGGGATAGACACGGCCATAGTCGGCCATGGTCGCGTAATCATAGCGCACCATCGCATCGGCCCAGGCAAAGCCCAGCTTTATGCGAGCCTCTTCGGCGGCGGCACCGAGCTTCTCGAGCAGGATGGTCTCGACCAGCGCCGCATCCTCAAGCACGGAATGCTCTTCCAGAAGGTCAGCCGCGACGGCACCGCGACGCGCCTCGTAGTCTTCGCGCACGAAAGCCCCGATATCATCGCTGACCTGCACCCCGCGGGATTTGAGGGCCTGACGGACAGTATAGGCCTGCAGATATCCGCCATCTTTCGTGAGCGCCTCGAAGACCTCGCGCTGCGCCTCCTGGCTCGGGTGCTCGGCGAAGGCTTTCATCGTATCGAGCGTGATCGTCTTGGCCCGGGCTGCGGCGCGGATGTCGGGGTGGATAAGGCCATAGCGCAACCGGCCTTTCACGGCCGCTACCGTGGTGCCAAAGGTCTTCGCGATCATCTCGGGCGTCTGGCCGTCGACCTCCATCATCCGGGCGAAGGCCTCAAACTCGTCGATCGCGTTCATCGGTGCCTGGGTGATGTTCTCGGCGAGCGACAGCGCCGTGGTGACGTCGCACTCCTCAGGGACAAGGCGGCAGTCCACCTTGGTTTTCGCCGTGAATCTCTTGCTGGCCTTGTCAGCGATCAGCTCCTTCAGGGCTGCATGGCGCCGGCCACCGGCGAGGACAGCATATTTGCCGTCAAGCTTCTGAACCAGAAGCGGCTGGAGCAGGCCCAGCACAGCGATGCTGGCCTTCAGATGCGCGATGTTCTCGGGGTCATAGGTTTCCGGCGCGTTGCTGCGCACATTGGCGGGATGCGGGACCAGATCGCCGATGGCGACGGTGAGAGGGGCAAAGTTCGTAGTCATGGGGTATCCTTCCAGGTGGGTGAGGTGGGGCCCGCGCCTTCACGCGCGTGTCCAATCCCCGGCTTCAGGGATCACTACGACAAAAGGCCCACTTTCCCTTTTGAGGGGCAGCGGGCCTTCATCGTCTCAGATGTCAGGGGGGAGGAGTCCCCTGCCCTACCAGTCGCGCGCCAGCATGATGGTCAGCACGCGCATGGTGGTGGCGGGATTGTCCGGGGTCTCAGCCCCGTAGCGGAAATCCGAATCTGCCTCATAGAGATCGATTTTCCAGAACACGGTCTCTCCCCGGATCTCGACCGCCCCGAAATCGTGCCAGCCTTCCGGGTCATTCTCAGGCTCGAATGTATCGAACACACCGGTCGCCTTCACCGCCTCGGCCATGAAGCCGTCACCGGCCTCCATAAGCGCGCGGGTGACATGCATGCGGCCCTGGATGGGCTGCGCGGGCGGCACCCCAAGGCACGCGAGCTTGCGAAACGCGTCGTTTTGCGCCGCGATCACGGTCGGATCCGGAAGGTCTGGCTGGGGTTGAACATTCATGGACATGGGGATCTCCTTTGAGAGGTTTGAAACACCCTTCTCAAAGCCCACTTTTCCTTTTCCGCTTGGCGGAGGAACCCGGTCCAAACCTGCCCGAACCAAACAGTTCCAATAGTCCGCTCTGCGGACTTTTCTGCCGTTCGTAGGAGCCATACAGTCGGAGTAGGATCGTGGACAACAGCTGTTACTAAGGTCGTCTCTGACAAACAGGAAGGATATTTTATGCGCTTTGTGTCAAGTATTGCGATAACTGTCGCATTAGCTTCGGCCGCGTCGGCGGACGTCTCGTTTTCGCTCGGCTTTGATACCGAAGACATGACGATACGCACGATAGAATACGAATGCGACGAAGGGCAACCGTTCGTCGTGCATTATTTCACTTCAGAATCCGACGTGCTGGCACTGGTGCCAGTGGACGAAGATCATCGTGTATTCGTCAACGTGGTCTCCGCCTCAGGCGCCCGTTACGTATCTGGGCGGTACGAATGGTGGACAAAAGGTGAGAATGTCACGCTGACCGATACGATCAAGGAGGAGTCCCTGCTGCAATGCACACCAAAAAATGAGTGAAACTAGGAGACAAAGAGGCGCGGCGGGCATCAATAACTGGCTTAGTCCCGGCGTACTCATCAACGCCAGGACGGTCGTTACGTACAATGTCCGGGTTTCAATTGGCATCAGTTGGCGCCCTTCCGTTCCCCTCACTCTTACACTCAACGAAACTTTTCACAATTTGAACCGCCCCGGCTTGCCCGGAGGGGCGTTTCGTTCAGCGCGGAAAGCTGAAATTGGGCTCGAAGCTGCCATTTTCTGCGTTGCGGAAGAGCATAGGTCATGCTGCCTCAGCGCCCTCCCCTGCCCTGCACGCCTCCGATCTGGCGATCAGATAGTCGCAGGCCCGCTGCGCGTCCGCGGCGTGCCGGAAGATTGCGCCCTTGTCCGACCGAAGAACGCGCAATTATCGCGAGGAGGGCATAATGCGGAGGAGAATTTCGTAGCCCGTTTGATTTCAATGTGTTGGGTCGTGGCTGTGCCGTTCTTGCTGCGCATTATTTCAGGCTGGATGTTTCTTGGGTTGATCAATCAAACCAAGGAGGAATCGATGTCCCAATCGCCTTTCAAGGAAATTTCAGAACTTCGCGTCACGCTGCGCCGGCAGCGATATAGCCCAACTGTCATTCACAACTATTGCCTCTACGCAGATCAATTCCTCGCTTATCTGGAGGAGCGGGCGATTGACCTGCGCGATGTCACGCCGGATCTTGTCGCCGAATATCTGCGCCACGCGGTCCGGCAGTTTCAAAAGGATCGCGGGCGCGCACCGGGGTCCAGCTGGGCATCGATACCGCGGTCGGGGATTTACGCTTTGCTGCGCTCTGCTCTGCCGGAATGGCCGCCGGCTCCGCCTGCTGCAAACGAAGCGGAGCGCCTCACCCGCGAGGTTTGCGACCAATATGAGCGATGGCTGCGACACGAACGCGGTTTGGCCGAGCCTTCGATCACGGCGCTGATGTGGGAGGCGCGCCACTTCTGCAAATGGCTCATCCAGCGATACAGAAAAGCCGATTTTGCCGATCTGAGCGTGCGCGACATCGATGCTTATATGGATATCAGGGCACCGGGCCTGACACGCAAATCGCTCAAGGACGTGGTCGAACGGTTGCGCGGCTTTCTGCGACATCTACACCGGAGCAAGCTGCATGCGGATGATCTCTCAAGCCATGTGATTGCCCCGCTTCTCTACGCCTACGAGGGCATTCCGTCGATCCTGACTGCGGAACAGATCGCAGCGGTGCTCGAACTTGCGGGTCAGGACAGCTCGCCCTTGGGGTTGCGTGATCACGCGATCCTGCAGCTTCTTGCCAACTACGGCCTTCGGTCCGGCGAGGTCGGCCGCCTACAGATCGAGGATATCAACTGGCGGGCGGATACTCTTCGGGTGCAACGCTCCAAGACCAGTGCCACGGCTATGCTGCCCCTGATGGAACCCGTGGGGGAAGCGATCCTGCGTTACTTGCGGGACGGCCGTCCGGACGCGGATGTCCGCACCGTATTCCTGCGGAGCCGTGCACCCTATCAGTCGATGAAGGCGGGCGGCCTCTATGGTGTGGTCAAACGGCGCCTCGCTGCCGCCGGAATTGAGCTTGCTGGCAAGCGCGGCCCGCATATCTTTCGCCATGCCCGCGCGGTCAGCATGCTGAGGGCATCCACCCCGCGCAAGATCATTGGCGACGTCCTTGGCCACCGATCCCCGGAATCGACAGCGCCCTATCTGAAGCTCGCCACCGAAGACATGCGTTCGATTGCCATCAACCTTCCAGGTCGGGAGGTGAGACAATGAGAGGTTGGCCCGAGGATGGCGATGAGATCATCGAGCACTACATCGCCCGGCTTCCATTGAACTGCGCGATATCGCCAATCTACTATCGGCAAGCGCTGAACAGCTTCCGGCAGGCGGTGTTGCGGTTTGGCGCAACCGACCGGCAAGCACTTGAATACTGGTTGCGTGAGCGCGGTGAGGTCTGGGCCCGCTCAACGGTGCTGCACCGCGCCCGGATTGTTGCCCGCTTCCTCGATGCCCTGGCGCATGAAGGAAGGATTGGGAGCAATCCGATCTCCGACCTTCGCCGTGACTATAATGCCAGCAGTGACACGGGTGTAATACGGGCTTTGATGGCCCCTGACCCCAATCAGGCGCTCGAAGTGTTGCGGCAACCCCGACCGTTCGAAAGTTCATTGGGAGAGCTGATGCGCAACCATGTCGAGCGGATGCAGCGCCGAGGTTACCGGTATGAGGCGGCCGACGTCATTTGCCGCCGGTTCGACCGCTTTCTGCAGCAAAGGCCCGATCTCGATGGCCAGCCGCTGGAGATCATGCTTGAGCACTACCGCAGGACAAAGACGACCGCGAACCATCCGGCCGAATGCGAGAAACTGGCCCGTATCCTGAACAAGGCACTGTGCCATGACGATCCCTCGCGACCCAAACGGCAATCAGACAACCGGCCAGCGAAACAGGTCGCTCGCGGCTGGCGGCGCCCCTATATCTACAGCTCCAAGGACATCCAGAAACTGCTTGCAATCGCCCGGGTCTATCCGTCGCCGCGCGCGTCCTCGCGTCCGATCAACCTCTATACGATGCTGGTTCTGGCCTATTGCGCCGGATTGCGCATCGGCGAGATTGCAAGGCTGACGCTTGGCGACGTTGACATGCAGTCCGGAACCATCGCGATCCGGGAGACGAAGTTCTTCAAGTCCCGCATTCTGCCGCTGTCGGACAGCGCGATGGATGCTCTGCGCGTGCTTCTCGAAGCGCGGCAGAAGGCCAAGGTCTCTCGCAGCCCAGACGCCGGTTTGTTCTGGCACGATCAAAAGAACCGCTATTACTGTCGGGCAACTATCAGCGATCACCTTGTTGCCATTCTGCGCATGGCTGGTCTCAAACCGGCCACGGGCAGGACCGGGCCGCGCATCCATGACCTGCGACATACCTTTGTCGTGCACCGGATCCTCGAGTGGTACCGGCAAGGTGTGAACCCGCAGGAAAAGCTGCCGTATCTTGCAACATATCTCGGCCACCGCGATATCAACTCCACGCTGGTCTACATCACGGTGACCCAGGAGCTGCTGCATGAAGCGAGTGAGCGGTTCCGGGCCTTCACCTCGCCTGGCAATGCTGATCCGGCGGAGGTGGCATCATGAAATCTGATCCGCTCCCCCAATTGCTGCGCATGTTCTTCACTGACTGGATGGTCCAGCAACGCAACGCCTCTGTGCATACCATCAAGTCGTATCGGGACACCTGGAGGCTCTTTCTGCGATTTGTCGCGGTCCGGCGTGGCAAGCCTGTTGTTCGCCTAGCGCTGAGCGAATTGACCGCGGCGAAGGTCATCGCCTTCCTGCAACATCTTGAGGTCGAACGCGGTGACACAATCGGCACCCGGAACTGCCGCCTCGCCGCCCTGCGCAGCTTCTTCGGCTTTGTGGCAACGCGCGAACCGGAGTTCATGGCGCAATGCGCGGAGGTTCTGAACGTGCCGACGAAAAAAGCACCGATCCGCGCGCCAGACTACCTCGAACCCGAAGAGGTGCAGGCGATCCTGGCTCAACCCGACCGCTCCACGTTGATCGGCCAGAGGGACCATGTCTTGCTGTCGCTGCTCTACAATACCGGCGCGCGCATCCAGGAAGCGCTTGATCTTCGCCCCCAGGCGATCAGGTTCGATGCTCCGGCCTGCGTGCGATTGTACGGAAAAGGCCGGAAAGAACGGATCAGCCCGCTTTGGCCGGAAACGGTCGCCTTGCTGAGGTCGTTGCTTGAGCGAATACCGACGCCGGCCGATGAACCTCTCTTCGTAAACCGCTACGGCAACCCTCTCAGCGCCTCGGGCGTTCGGTTCAAGCTGGCGGACTATGTCAGGGCGGCTGAAAAGACCGCGCCGACGCTGGCGAGAAAACATGTGACGCCGCACAGCTTCCGGCATGCGACGGCCGTACACCTGGTCGCCGCCGGCGTCGACGTCACGGTCATCCGAAGCTGGCTGGGTCATGTCAGCCTTGAGACCACTAACCATTACGCACAGGCAAATCTGGAGACCAAACGGAAAGCACTGGAACGGGTCGAAAGACCGAAAACCGATAGTCCGCCATCATGGCGGCGCGACCAGAGCGTGCTCGACTGGTTGGATACGCTCTGACGCGCATCAAAAATTATGCGGAGGAAAGTGAACAGACCGCCAGGGAAACAAGGGCATTGGCGGACTTCCTCCGCATTATGCCGTCCTCGTGATAACTGCGCTAATGACGAGCTCGTCATTAGCGCAACCAGTTGTGGAGGTAGGCGGCATTCATCTCGAGCGTATGCGCGGTAAAGCCCAGCGTCTGACCCAGGAACACCGAGGTCAATTCCGCGACGATCTCCTCGCGAGCATAGGACGTGTTGCCAAACTTCGAGAACCCGAAATCGCGGTTCAGCCGATGGGGGGCTTTTGTGGCATGGGCCAGCTCATGGGCCCAGACCCCGTAGAAATTGCGCGGGTCCTGAAACCGCGTGATGGACGGCATGTAGACCTTGTCCACGGGGGGCAAATAGTACGCCTCCGTGCCCGTGAAGACGGTTGTGATGTCGATGGCATCGAAAAACGCTTGCATGTGCGGGATGGGCTCGGACGGCGGATGCTCGGGCACGGNNNCGTACTATTTGCCCCCCGT
>NZ_LWER01000150.1:0-202 GCF_001634775.1 Sulfitobacter sp. HI0027 | reverse complement strand
GCACGCCGCCCAAGACCAGCCCCTCCAGCAGCGCCTCATAGAGTTGCGAGGGGTGCCGGGCGCAGATGCCGGCCACGTCGGGGCAGAACTGCGCTGCCTCACCGGGGAAGGCCACGCCCCAAGGCAGATCGGTCGGACGGCCCCAGAGCTCGGCGTTGATGAAATTCGCCAGCCGCCCCAGAAACAGGCCCGGCGCCAACCC